>CALXKG010000001.1 GCA_944388825.1 uncultured Clostridia bacterium
AAAGGCTCCCTCTCCGAGGGAGCTGTCGGCGAATGCCGACTGAAGGAGTGGCGTTGCGAAAGAATTGAGCAACGCACAAGCATCTTAAGCGTTTCCAGCTTCGCTGGGAAACGCCACTCCTTCCGGCACTTCGTGCCACCTCCCTCGGGGAGGGAGGCCGGGGTTCGCGCTTTCCGAAAAGTTGTATTATTGTTATTAAACATATAAAAGCAAACCAAATCCCGCCGGAGGGCTGCTCCGGCGGGATTTCCCTTTATATTTCCATCTGCTTGCCGAGGAAGGAGGCGGCCGCCTGCACCAGCTTGGCCTGCACCTCCGTGACCGGCTCGTCCCCCAGAAGCAGGACGCTTCCGGTGACGTCGCCGTCGGCGATCACCGGGATGGCCGCACAGGCCCCCTTGTCCACCCCCTCGGCCGGGCTGAACCGGGGGGACGAGAGACTGTCCCGCAGGTAGCTGCGGCGGGACAGCTCCAACTGTTCCAGCTGGGGGGTGATCCGGCGGGAAAGGTAATCCTTTTTGGGCACCCCCGCCGCCGCAACCACCTGGTCCCGGTCGCATACGACGGCCGGCAGCCCAGCCATCCGGTAAAGGACGTCGGCATACCGCCCGGCGTACCCGGACAGTTCGCCGATCGGGGAGTATTTGCGAAAGACGACTTCCCCGTCGCCGGAGGTGTATATTTCCAGCGGATCGCCTTCTCGGATGCGCATCGTCCGTCTGATTTCTTTCGGTATCACGACCCTGCCCAGATCATCGATCCGGCGCACGATCCCTGTAGCTTTCATAGGCATTTCCTCCATTTGGTTTTGTACCTAGTATCTGTACCGGGCAGGGAAATATTCAGGCCCCGGGCCGGTGGGAGGAAGTGGAAAGGCGGCAGATGGGAAAAAATGGCAAAACGCCCGGGGTTCTCCCGGGCGCAAGCCGTCAATCAATCATATACGCATACCGGGCCCAGCATCCCGTCCGGTTCCAGCGGGCGCTGGAGCGACAGGAAATCCAGCTGCGCGCCGCCGAGGTTGGTCGCAACCTCGACCCGCAGGGTGTTCTCCCCGTCCTCCGTCAGCGATGCGATATCATACCGGTAGGGGTACCCGATCCGGACGCCGGCCGGTTTCCCGTTGACCCAGACCTCCGCCGCTTCATAGCAGGTCCCGAGGTCGAGCGACCGCGCCCGGCCGGTGAAGGAGGTCTCGTACCGGATGATGCCGGAAAATCCCGGCTTCAGGCTGCCGATGTCCGCCAGCTCCCCTTCGCAGAGGGGCGTAAACGCCGCCTGGTCGGTATAGGGGGCGACAGAGATGGCATATTTCCCGGTGAGCGCCCGCGGGCAGCCGGGCGACGGGCGGCGCTCCCCTTCCGGCAGGTCCGGCCCGGCCAGCAGGATCACCGTCTCCCCTTTGTCGAGGTGGAGGTCAAACCCGCCGTCCGCGCCGATATCCGCCGCTTCCCAGGCGTCCTCGACGGCGCGGTAAAAGACATACCCCTCCGCCGGTTCCACCCGGACATGGGCGTCCAGCGTCTGCGCCATCGACGAATTGGCAAACAGGTAGACCGTCACATCCTCCTGCCGGTACTTGTAGCAGCGCAGCCATTTCTGAAAACTGTCCGCCCGGCAGACCTTGCAGCCCGCCAGCAGCTCCGGCAGCTCGCCGTCCTGCACGACCGGGATCCCCGGCAGTTTTGTCCCGTCAAAGCCGGACGGGGCGCTGCCGACAAAGCAGATCTGCGCGCCCTGGGCCGCAAAGCGGTCCAGCACCGCCATGTAGTCCTCCGGCAGCCGCTCGATATGGTCGACCAGCAGGCAGGCGTAGGAGGCCCGCCCCAGCTCGATCCGGCCGTCCACGACCGACGCTTCCTTCAGGTTGTCCATGCAGAGCAGCTCGTAGGGGATCTGGTTCTGGATGAGCAGCCGCCCGATCTCCCGGGTATCCCGGTAGCCGCCGGCCCACTCCCCTTCCGCCGGGAAGAAGACCGCGGCGTTTGCCTCCGCCCGGCCGCCGTTTAACAGGTGGCTCACCCGGTTCATGTAGGAGAAGAGGACGTGCATATGCCGGTACTGGGGATTCATCCCGTGGGCATAGAAATGGGGCGGGCAGTCGGGGTCGGGGAAGGCCTTCTCGGTAAAGGCGTGGGGGGTGAAGTAGTTGATGCCGTTGACCAGCATATGGTCGGCCATCCACTTCATCAGCGTCAGTCCCTCCGACCAGCCGAACGCGCCGAAGATCTCACAGAGCGCCCGGCCCTGCATCCAGCTGTTCTGGTGGGCGGCGGAGGCGGCGAGGGGGGCGATCGCGTAATGGTAGAAAGCGCCGATGCCAAAGTCCTTATCCGGCAGCAGCTGGTTTAACACGACGTCGATCCCCGCCATATCCTGCCCCCGCATCGCGCGGAAGTAGTGGCCGGTCCCGGCGCTCAGGCGGGAATGGAGGCCGTTGTCCTCCAGCACATGGCCGATGTATTCGACCCCGTGGGCCCGGCACCAGTCCCCCAGCTGGCAGGAGAAGTTCTCCTGGTATTTGCGGGTGACGATATCCATATAGGCATACCGGTCGGCGCCCTCCCGGCCCCCGATCCGGTGGAAGAGGGCGGGCAGGTGGGAGGCGTCCCCGCCGGACGTCCGCGCGTAGTATTCCCCGGCGACCCCGTCGGTCCAGGGCAGCGGCATCGGGTCGCCGATCCGCACATTCCGGAAGGCGTACCCCTCGCCCAGGTTGTAAAAGCCCGGCTCGTCCGAGAAGAAACCGGCCAGCGTCTTGCCAAAGTCGTCTTTATAACGGGCGTAGTGGGGCTCGTAGACCGCGTCCAGCAGGATCTTCACCGAATCCTTTTCCAAAAGCGAGACATAGTCGCTCCCCTGGACCGCGACCCCCAGCTTTTTGGTGTAGGTGAAGATGGTCCAGTTCCCCTCCGGGATGTCCATCTTCAGCCAGCCGTCCCGCACCCGGCCGGTCACGTCGGTCAGCTCGCTGTAAACCGGCTCCCCGTCTTCCTCCCCATACCGGGCGAGGACGACGGCCACCAGCTCTTCGCGGTTATAGACGCCCTTCCCCATCGCGGCCGCCATCGGGTCGATGCCGAGGTTTAGGGCCACCGCCATCCGGCAGCCGGTGAGCGGGCCGCTTACCTCCATCGACTTTTCCAGCAGCGACCAGCGCTTTAAATGGTCGGGGGCGTTTTTGACGGCGCCGTTGGCGTACCCGGTCGGGAAATGGGAGTCGTCCAAGATCCAGACCTTCATCCCCCGCTTCCGGGCCTCGTCCATCACGACGTCGACGTCCTGCCACCACTTGGGCCCGGCAAAATCGGGATGGGGCCGGGCTTCCAGGCAGACGGCCCTGATGCCGCAGCCGTCGATCTTGTCCATATATTCCCGCAGCGTCGCTTCGTCGGCCCCGTGCTGCCAGAAAAAGGGCAGGATGTAGTTGCCGTACCGGTGGTCCAGGACCTCTTTTACCCGCTGATTCATCGTACATTCCTCCTTTGAAATGGAAAAGCCTGCCGGGAGGCGGCCGGGCAGACCGCCTCCGCTTCCGGACCGGCCGGAAAATCAACCTTTGACAGACCCCATCGTGATCCCCTTGGCAAAATACTTCTGGAAGAAGGGATAGATGACCATGATCGGGACGATCGCGACTACCGCGATCGCCAGCCGGATGGTGACGCTGGGGAGGTTGGAAATATCGGCGCCGCCCAGGTTGGAGGCGTTGTTCGCCAGATACTGGATGTTGTTGTTCATCTCGTTGAGCAGCTGCTGCAGGCTGTAGAGATTGTGGTCGGTGATGTAATACAGGCCGTTGGTCCAGTCGTTCCAGTAGGAGACCGCCGCCATCAGGCCGACCGTCGCCAGAATCGGGGTGGAAAGCGGGAAGACCAGCCGGAAGAAGATGTTAAACTGCCCGGCGCCGTCGATCTCGGCCGCCTCCAGCATCTCCCCGGGGATGTTCGACTGGAAGTAGTTCTTGACCAGGATGACCGTGAACCCGCTCATCAGGAGGTTGGGCAGGATCAGCCCGAAGAGGGTGTTCTTGACATGGAGGGTGTTGGTGTAGATCAGGTACTGGGGGACCAGGCCGCCGTTAAACAGCATCGTCACCAGGATCAGGATGAAGACCACCTTGACCCCCGGGATGTCCTTCTGCACCAGCCCGTAGGCCAGCAGGGAGATCGCGAGGATCCCGACCGTCGTCCCGATGACGGTGACGATGACGGTGATGAGGTAGGCCATCCCGATCTGCCCGCCCTGCTTGAACAGGTATTCGTAGGCCGAAAGGCTCAGCTCCTGCGGCAGGAATTTGTAGCCGTATTTGGTCGCGTAGGTTTCGGAAGAGAAGGAGGCGGCGATCAGCAGCCAGAACGGGATGACCGCCATCGCGCTGAACAGGATCATGATGATATGGGCCAGCGCAGAGACAACCTTTTCTTCCCTTGTAGCAATCGTCATGTTGTCGCCTCCCTTAGAACATCGCGTTTTCCCGGCTGATCTTGCGGATGATGCCGTTGGCGGTCAAAACCAGGATGCAGCCGACCACCGACTGGATAAACCCGGCCGCCGAGGACATCGAAATGTTGTTCTGGTTCATCAGGGCGTTGTAGACGAAGGTGTCGATCGTCTGGGTCACGTCGTAGATCGCGCCCGAGTTGCGGGGCACCTGGTAGAACAGGCCGAAGTCGGAGTAGAAGATGCGGCCGACGCTTAGGATGAACAGGGTGATGATCGTCGGGACCAGCAGCGGGATGGTGATGTTGGTGATCTGCTTCCATTTGGACGCGCCGTCGATCCGGGCCGCCTCATAGTAGTCGGGGCTGATGCCGATGACCGCCGCCAGGTAGATGACCATGTTGAAGCCGACGCTCTTCCAGAGGTTGACAAAGGTGAGGATAAAGGGCCAGTACTTCTTCTCCTGATAGAAGGCGATCTTGTCCTGGATGCCAAAAAGCGGCAGGATGGTGTTGTTGATATAGCCGTTTTCGCCGCTTAAAAAGGCGTAGGCCAGGTAGCTGACGACGACCATGCTCATCAGGTAGGGCAGCAGGATCAGCGTCTGGTAGACGCGGTTTAAAACCTTCTGCCGGACTTCGTTTAACAGGATCGCCGTCGCGATCGCGAGGACGGTGCCCAGCACGATAAAGACGATGTTATAGAGGATGGTGTTGCGGATCATCGTGAAGACGCTTCCCGATTTAAACAGGAACTCGAAGTTCTCCAATCCGCAGAACGGGCTGCGCCAGATGCCCAGCCGGTAGTTGATCCGGCGGAAGGCGACGGTGATGCCCGCCATCGGCAGGTAGTTGTTGAAAAGGAAATAGAGCATCCCCGGCAGCATCATGATGTAGATGGCGATGGTCTTTTTCCAGTTGATGTGGCGGTGTTTCTTCTTGGCTTTCGCGGCCACCGTTAATCCCTCCCTTTCCAGAAAAAGGGGAAGCGCGCGCTTCCCCTTCCGGCAATTATACGCTTACTGCTGCGCCAGCCATTCGTCGAACTGGGCCTGGTTGTCGGCAATGATGTCGTTTAAGCCGGCCGCTTCGAGGGCGGAAAGGAATTCCTGGTAGGTCGTGTCGAGGTCGCTTTCGGAACCGGATTCCAGCGTCGGGACATACTGGGTGACGACCGCGTCGACGTTGGCGATCTGGGCGGAGGTACGGGTGGTGTCATAGGCGTAGCCGACCGCCTTGGTGGGACGGCTCATCGCGTCGGCGGTGTATTCCTCGTTGACCGCCTTGTTGTTGGCGACGTCCCAGATGTACTCGTACCGCCGGTCGCCGTAGAGGCCGAAGGTGTTGTAGTAGGGGCTGGTGGTGCCGTCGATCCCGTCCGGGAAGCCGATCAGCAGGTTTTCCTCATCCAGCACGACAAAGTGCTCCCCTTCGATCCCCCAGAGGATCATATTGTGGATGTCGTGGTTGGAGAAGGTGTAGTCGAGGAAACGGATGGCCGCTTCCGGGGAGGCCGAGGAGATCGGGACGGTCCAGAAGGAGCCGCCGGAGGCCGACTGGGAGGCATAGTAGGACTCGTTCAGCATAATCTGGATAAAGCCCTTGCTGTAGGTCGCTTCGGCGTCCGACTTCATGACCGGCTGGTTGCCCATCGGGTAGCCCAGCAGCGTCTCCGCCAGCATCAGTTCCCGCTGGGTCGAGCTGGTGGTCGCGGCGTCGGGGTAGATATAACCGGCGTCATACCATTCCTTGACGTAGGTGATGTAGTTATAGTATTCTTCGGTCGCATAGAGGTTTTCGACCGTCGTCGATTCGGTGCCCATCAGCACGCCGGAGGAGGGCGTCGCGCCCAGCGGGTCGGTGGTCAGGCCCCAGTAGCCGGAAGTCGAAGCGGTGGCGCCGGCGGTGATCGTCCCGTTCGGGTAGGCGTCGGGGTAGAGTTCCTTGAGCGCCGCGAACATCTCGGTCATCTGGTCCAGCGACCAGATATCGCCTTCGTTATAGGTAAGGCCGGTCTCGTTAAACTTGTCCTCGTCGATGAGGAAGCTGCCGCCGCCGCCGTAGTAGTACATCAGCGGGGTGACGCCGTAGGCCTCGCCCTGGTAGTAGGAGCCGTCCCGCAGCGGGTACTCTTCCATCACTTCCGAGATGTACGGGGCATTTTCCGCCAGCAGGTCGTCCAGCGGAAGGATCAGCCCCTGGGAGGAATAGGTGGTCAGGTTGGTGAACGGGACCATCATCAGGTCGATCTGTTCGCCGCCGCTGATCCACAGGCTGTACTTCTGGCCGGTCTCGCCAATGCCGAGGGGCAGCGGCTCGACCTCGACCCCGATCTCGGGGACGGTGATCGCGTTGACCGCGTCGAAGACCTTATCGGTATCGGTCGGGACAACGCCGGCGTGCAGGTAGGTCATAACGATATGGGTCGTCTCCCCCTCCCAGCCGCCGGTGGATTCGCCGCTGTCCGCGGCCTCGGAGCCGCCGTCGGAAGCGGAAGTCTCAGACGCGGTGGAAGCGGGGGTGGAGCTCCCGGTGTCGGAACTGTCCGAATTGCACCCGGCAAAGGTCGTAGCCAGCATCGCGGCGAGCAGGACCAGGGAAATACGTTTTTTCATAATCGGTACCATCCTCTCGTTGGGATTTTGTTGTCTCTATTATACCCGAAAAGAGGCGGCGTGTCTTTTCTTTTTTAGACAGGACGCCGGTCATAATCCGACACATCCTTGTCACAAATCCGACATGAACTTTCACATTTCCGATTATAACGTTTTCCCTTCCTCCCCCTGTTGGTACTCCCGCGGGGTGACGCCGAAGTATTTTTTGAAGATGCGGGTGAAGTAGGAATAGTTGGGGTAGCCGACCTTGGCCGAGACCGCGCTGACCGTCATCCGGCTCTCCCGCAGCATCGCGGCTGCCAGCTGCATCCGCTCGGAGGTGATGTATTCGATCAGCGTCTTGTGGTGCTTTTTCTTAAACAGCCGGGAGAGGTGCTCGGGGTTGACATAGACCTGGGCCGCCAGCTCCTCGACGGTCAGCGGCTCGTCAATATGGGCCTTGATATAGCTTTCGGTGGCGGCGACCAGGTCCCGTTTGCCCGGCGCTTCCTCCTGGCGCTCCTGCTTTTCGCCCGAGACGTACAGCTTGCCGTAATCCTGGTACCGTTTTTTCTCGTTGTTCTCCGCGTAAACCGCCTTCGCCCGTTCCAGCGCCCCGGTCACCATCTCCGGCACCGGCGGCTTGACCAGGTAGTCCAAGACGTGCAGCCGCAGCGCCTGCTGGGCCAGCGTAAATTCGTCGTGGCAGGAGAGGATGATGCAGAGGGTGTCGGGCGAATGCTCGGCCGCCCACCCGATCAGGTCCAGCCCCGAGCCCATCGGCATCTCGATGTCGCAGAGCAGGACCGCGATCTCCTGCTGCTGCATCAGGTTGACCGCCTGGCTGTAGCTGCCGGCGGTCAGCACCTCGTCAAACTTGAGCAGCGACCAGTTGACGCTGTCCAAAATCCCTTTCACCGCGAAAACCTCGTCGTCCACGATCAGCAGTTTCATACAATTCCCTCCTTCAAACCCGCCAGCCGCCTGTTTTCCTTAAGCTTCCGATAGGGCAGATCCATCCAGACCTGGGTGCCGCCGCCCGGCTCGCTGGAGAAATGCAGGTCGGCCGTCTCGCCGAAATACATCCGGATCCGCTGGCGGCAGTTCCAGATGCCGATATGCCGGCCCGC
>CALXKG010000002.1 GCA_944388825.1 uncultured Clostridia bacterium
CCCGGCCGCGGCTGGTCAGGTAGCCGGTCAGCAGGGCGGGCAGGTTTTCATCCAGCGCCGCCGAACCGGCGATCACCTGCTGCGTCCCCTCGTCGGCCGCCGTTATGTCCGGCAGGGTGACGTCCGCGTAGGCGGCCTCGATATTTTGCAGGCCGGCTGCCAGCTGTTTGCCGGAGTCGATCGACGCGCGGCTTTCGGCAAGGGTTTCTTCCAGTTCGTCCGCCTGGGCGGCCAGATCGTCCAGCTGCGCCCGGGAGTCCTGGAGCTGGGCGCGGGCAGCTTCATAATCGTCGTAGTTCCGCTGCCATGTGGCCTCGCCGTCCGCCAGCTGCCGCTCGCCGTCGGCGATCTCCGCCTCCGCGTCGGCAAACTCCTCTTCCGCCGTCTCTACGCCGTAGTAATATTCTGCCCAGCCGTCGTCCAGCTCGGCGCGGGCGTCGGCCAGTTCCGCTTCCGCGTCGGCCAACTCCTGCCGCCCTTCGGCGATCTCCGCTTCGGCGTCGGCGATCTCCTCTTTCGCCTCGTCGACCGTATCGGTATAGCGGGTCTCGGCGCGGGCGTCGGCCAGCGCTTCAAACCGGTCGGCGGCGGCGCCGGTAAGCGCCTCATATTCGCCCGAAAAGGGATCCATCCCCTCGGTCCCGGCGACCGTCAGGTAGGCGTCGGTATAGACTTCCAGCGTAAAGTCGCTTTCCGGCACCAGCAAGACCCCGTCCAGCGTGCCGTCGGAGATGGTGGTGGTGCCGTAGTTGAAGCTGAAGTACTGGGGCAGCTGGGCGATGCCGACGACGGTAAAGGTATCCGCCGAAAGGGTGTCGGACAGGTCGTCCTCCCCGTCCGGGTGGACGGTAATGGTGTCCCCGATCTCCCAGTAGCCGCCGTCCAGAGAGCTGACGCCGACGACGCACTCGCCGCTTGCCTCCGGCAGCCGCCCCTCGTGCAGCAGCGGGCGGTTGAGGGTATCGTCCGCGCTGTAGCCGATCAGCTTGACCGCCAGTTCCTCCCCGTCGGGGGCAGGGGCCAGAAGGTCGGCGGAATAGCCGCCCTCCACCGCCGCCGCGTCTTCCGAACCGGCGACCGCCGCCATGTCGTCCTCGTCAAACCCCCAGGTGGAGACCAGGTGGAGGTCGGCTAAATGCTGTTCGTCAAAAAAGGTCCCGGCGGTCAGCTTCATGTCCGGGCACCCGGCCTTGACGCCGGAGAAAAAGCCGCTGCCGATGGCGACGATCGCGAGGATCGAGACAAACCGGCTGCCGGAGTGGCGGATCTCCCGAAACGCCTCCCGCAGGAGGGTCTTCTTTTTCATAGCCCCACCCCCTTACCACTCGATCTGTTCGACCGGGGTCGGGTTGGGATTCAGCGTCATCTCGACCACCTTGCTGTTCTTCATCCGGATGACCCGATCGGCCATCGGGGTGATCGCCTGGTTGTGGGTGATCAGGGCGACGGTCATCTTCTGGCTGCGGCAGGTGTCCTGCAGCAGCTTCAGGATGTTTTTGCCGGTGTTGTAGTCCAGCGCGCCGGTCGGCTCGTCGCAGAGCAGGAGCTTGGGGCGCTTGGCCAGCGCCCGCGCGATGGACACCCGCTGCTGTTCGCCGCCCGAAAGCTGGGCCGGGAAGTTATCCAGCCGGTCGGAAAGCCCCACCAGCCCCAATACCTCCGCCGCGTCCATCGCGCCGGGGCAGATCTCGGTCGCCAGCTCGACGTTTTCCTTGGCGGTCAGGTTGGGGACGAGGTTGTAAAACTGGAAGACAAAGCCGATGTCCAGCCGCCGGTACTCGGTCAGCTGCTTGGGGGTGAATTTGGCGATGTCCCTGCCGTCCACCAGCACCTGTCCCTCGTCGCAGCTGTCCATGCCGCCCAGGATATTTAAGATCGTCGTCTTGCCGGCGCCGGAAGAACCGACGACCACCGCAAACTCGCCCTTTTCGATCGAAAAATTGACCCCGTCGGAGGCGGTGATCGTCACCTCCCCCATCCGGTAGCGCTTATAGACGTTTTTCAGCTCCACATAACTCATAAAGGCCGTTCCTCCTTTTCCGTCCCAATGTCAAGCGGAATGTTCCGGCCGCAGGATGCCGCACATCAGCTCCAGAAAGCTCTCCAGCGCCCGGCGCATCTGCCCCTCGTCCCGGGGCTCCAGCTGCATCAGCCGCAGCATCCCGTAGAGCAGGGCGTCCCCCATCATCTCCGCCAGCAGCTCGGTCCGGGAAGCCTGGGGGAACTGGGGCAGCAGCTCCCGGTAGACCCGGTCTTTGATCGCGCGGCGGAGGTCTTCCTTGATCGTATGGTAGGGGGTGCCGTCCATCCGGGTCGCAAGGATCAGGCAGGGCCGCCGGTAGCGGAGGAACACCTCCGCCAGCCGCCCGGTGATCTCCCGCACCAGCTCGCCGGAGGCCCGCCCGCCCTCCGGATAGGGGTCGGAGAGCATCCGGTACAGGGCGTCCAGCGCCGGGCGGAGGATGCAGTCTAAAATCTCCTCCTTGCCGGAAAAATAGGCGTAGATGTTGCCGGGCGAGATCCCCGCCCGGGCGGCGATGCTCCGCACCGAACAGCTGCGGTAGCCGGACTGTAAAATCTCTTCTTCCGCCGCCGATAAAATCGCCCGGCGGACTTCTTCCTTGGGGATCTGCATCCTGCGCCTCCTCCTTTCACCGCGCCAATATTAAACGCTTGTTCATTTTTATTATAAAAAAAAGCGCGGCGCCTGTCAAGGCGTACCCGGCACTTGATTTGTAAACATTTCATGATATAGAACCGACTGGGGAAAGGCTTTTTATCCAATAGAAACGTCATTCCGTCATAAACCGCCCCGGCCGGCGCAGAGCCGCCGGAACGCCTTCCCGACCGGCACCGCCGCCGACGCCGCCGCAAAGGCCTTGCACAGATCCCCCGGCAGGAAAACGGCAAAGCCGGAGAGCAGGGCGGCGGAAAGGTCCATCCCGCCCACCAGCAGCATCCCCGCCGCCCCGCAGAGGTCGGTGACCAGCGCCGCCAGCACCGAGACGGCGAGGTACCGCCCAAACTTCCCCTCCCCCCGCAGGACGGGGACAAACAGCGCGGTCAGCAGGAAACCCACGTCATACCCGACCGCCAGCCCGAAACCGACCGTCCCGGTGGCGAGCCCCGCCAGCAGGTACCCGATGACCGCCCATACGCTCTCCCGCCGGGGCAGGATGAGACAGGCGAGGGTCAGCGCCAGCGTATGGGCGGTGACCGGCACCGGCGAAAAGGGCAGCGGGATGACGACAAAGCTGCACAGGTAGATGACGGCGGCAAACAGGGCCGATACGGCCAGCCGGAAGGTGTTGGAACGGCGCATGGGATCTCCTCCGTAAACTTTATTTTCTTCTTTGGTTTACAAGGCAGAGTATACCACCCGCCGCCCACTCTGTCAACTATTTTTCCCGGAAAAGTTTACAATGCCGGAAAAATTTTCCCGCCTGCCGGTAAACTTATTTCCAAACCCGCCCGACTGTGCTATACTAAAACCAGATATTCCGGGCCGGAAGAAGCCCGGTGGAAAGGAGCGTTTGCCATGCTGCCAAAAGATGTCCAGCAACAACTGATCGCCCAGGGCCGGGATTTTATGAAGGGATACCGGGAAAACGACCCGTACATGGAGGACTTCCAGTCCGACCAGACCCTCCGCCTGCCCCAGCCGCCCCTCTGCAAGGCCCCGATGCGGGGAGAAGCGGCGCGGACAGCCCTTCCGATGCATTTCGGGGAGCTCCCCATGGGAGACTTCCTCTCCCTGATCCAGAAGCGCAAAAGCCGCCGGATCTATACCGACGAACCCATCACCCTCCTCCAGCTCTCCTTCCTCCTCTGGGCCAGCCAGGGGATCAAGGGCCGCCGGGGCAAGGCTTACGCCACCCTCCGCACCGTCCCCTCCGGCGGCGCGCGGCATGAGTATGAGACGTATATCGCCGTCCGGAAGGTGGAGGGGCTGGCCCCCGGCATCTACCACTACCTGCCGGAGCTAAACGCCGTCGAGCTGCTGCGGGCGGCCGAAGACCCCGCCCCGGAGATCGTCGAAAGCCTCTCCGGGCAGAAGTGGGCCGGGAAGGCGAGCGCCGTCTTCTACTGGGCGATGGACGCCTACCGGGCGGAATGGCGGTACGGCATCTATGCCCACCGGGTCGCGCTGATCGACGCGGGGCATATCGGCCAGAACCTGACGCTGGCGGCGGAAGCGATGGGGCTGGGCAGCTGCGCCGTCGCGGCGATCGAGCATGAGGTATGCTGCCGGATGCTGGAGATCGACGGGGAAAAGGAGTTCGCCGTCTACGCGATGCCGGCCGGCACCGTCGACCCGGAAAAGGACGCCGCCGCCGAACAGGACATCTACCGGTTTGTCCGGGAGCAGAACCTGTAAGCCGGCCCCTTTTCCCATCATACGAAAAAACACCCTCTCACAAGCCCGCGTATGCGGCGATACGATCATGCTGATTACCTGTAAAGACAATATTTTCCATATCCGCAGCGGCGGCGAATCGCTGCTGCTCTGCGTCACCCGGAAAGGGCGGCTTTTGCAGCTCTACTGCGGGCATATCCTCCCGGAAGGGGACTACGCCCTCTCCGCCTTCCCCCCTGCCCCGGCGGGGCCTTCCACCTGCCCCAATACCCCGGACGGGGATGAGATCGAGTCGGTGGGCACCGCCCGCTCCGCCTATCCGACGGCGGGGCTGGGCGACTTCCGCCCGGCGGCCATCCGCGCGGTGGGGGCGGACGGGGTGGACGCCCTCGACCTGCGGTACCGGGGCCACCGGATCCTGCCCGGCAAACCGGGGCTTGCCGGCCTCCCCGCCGCCTATGCGCCGGAAACGGAGGCCGAGACCCTCGAGATCGAGATGCAGGACGGGAAGACCGGCCTTGCCGTCACCCTTTCCTATACGGCGTTTGCCTCCCTTCCGGTCATCGCCTGCTCGGTGCGGGCGGAAAACCGCGGGGACGCGCCCGTCCGGCTCACCCGCATCGACTCCCTTGCCCTCGACCTGCCGGACGACCGGTATGATTTCCTCCATCTCTGGGGCTGCTGGGCGATGGAACGGACGTCCGAACGGGTCCCGCTGACCCACGGCGGGATGAAGGTGGCGAGCCGCCGGGGGGCGTCCAGCCATTCCCACAACCCCTTCGCCGCCCTGCTGCGGAAGGACGCCTCCGAAGAGGCGGGCGAGGCGCTGGGCTTTGCGTTTGTCTACTCCGGCAGCTTCCAGATCGAGACGGAGGTGGACTTTGCCGGGCAGACCCGGCTGCTGATGGGCTTAAACCCCGACAACTTCAGCTGGCTTTTAAACCCGGGCGAAACCTTCCAGGCCCCGGAAGCGCTGATAGCCTATTCGGACGCGGGGCTCGGCGGGATGAGCCGGGCCTTCCACAAATTCATCAGCCGCCATATCATCCGCGGGCCGTGGAAGGACCGCGACCGGCCGATCCTCGTCAACAACTGGGAAGCGACCTATTTCCACTTCAATACCGAAAAGCTCCTGGAGCTGGGGCGGACGGCCAAAGACCTCGGCATCGAGATGCTGGTGATGGACGACGGCTGGTTCGGGGCCAGGGAGGACGACCATTCCTCGCTGGGCGACTGGTTCGTCAATGAAAAGAAGCTGCCGGGGGGCTTAAAGGCGCTGTCGGACGGGCTGCACCGGATGGGGCTTATGATGGGCATCTGGGTCGAGCCGGAGATGATCTCCCCCGACTCCGACCTCTACCGCGCCCATCCCGACTGGGCGCTCCAGATCGAAGGGCGGCCGGATTCCCCCTCCCGGTGGCAGTATGTGCTGGATATGTCCCGGAAGGAGGTCGAGGACTACATCTTCGGCCGGCTGTACGACATCCTCTCCAGCGCGAAGATCGAGTATGTCAAGTGGGACTTTAACCGCAACCTCTCGGAAGTTTCCTCCGCCTCCCTCCCGCCCGAGCGGCAGGGGGAGGTCTGGCACCGGTATATGCTGGGGGTCTATTCGCTGCTGGAGCGGCTGCTCCGCGCCTTCCCGGATATCCTCTTGGAAGGCTGCGCCGGGGGCGGCGGGCGGTTTGACGCCGGGATGCTCTACTACTGCCCGCAGATCTGGACCAGCGACGACACCGACGCGCTCGAGCGGCTGACGATACAGCAGGGCACCTCCATCTGCTACCCGCCCTCCGCCATGTCCGCCCATGTGAGCGCCGTCCCCAACCACCAGACGGGGCGCATGACCCCCTTTAAGACCCGGGGCATCGTCGCGATGGGCGGCAGCTTTGGGTACGAGCTGGACCTGACCAAACTCTCGGACGAAGAGAAGGCGGAAGTAAAGCGGCAGGTCGCCCTCTACCACCAGCTGGCCCCCGTCATCCGGGACGGCGACTACTACCGGCTGGAAAATTCCGATACCCTCGCCGCCTGGGAGACGGTTTCGGCAGACGGGAGACAGGTCATTTTCAGCGCGGTCATCCCCTACGCGCGGATCGTCAATACCCATATCGTCCGGCTGCGCGGTCTGGATGAAAACGCCCGCTACCGGGACATCGAAACCGGGAAGGTATACACCGGCGGAATGCTGATGCACGCGGGGCTGAATCTCGCGCCTTACCGGCTGCGGGAACGGGACGCGGTGCTGGTCAGGTTTGAAAAAGCAGAATAAACAGGGAAAACGGGCGCCTGCACTGAAACAGCAGGCGCCCGTTTTGTTATGCAATAAACTGGACGGTTTCGCTTCCGCCCGTCGGCAGCGTCGTAAAGGCGTACCAGATGCAGAGGTCGCCCGTGTAAAAGATGTTGGCGTATTCGTTGACCGGGTCGTCCAGCCATACCTTGCGGTAAAGCGTATCGCCGACGCCCCAGGTCAGGTACTTTCCCGCCACCCGCGACTGCGACCAGGACTGATACCGCCATTCGTCCCACTTGCCGTTATACTGCATCTCATACCCGTTCCACTCCCGGGTAAAAAAGGCGAGGTTGACCTGGTTGGAGTGGTCATAGTAAAAAAGCAGGTGCAGTTCCGTCCCGTCGGTATCATAATCCACCACTTCGGTGATCACCCGGTCGATCTGTTCCGGCTGCGACCCCATAAACCATACGACCGGCGTACAGTTAAACCCGAGGATCATAACCGCAAAGAGCCAGCCCATCAGCAGCATAAAAACGGCGGAAGCCCCGCAGGCGATCCTTCCCCAGAGGATTTTTCCCTTTTTCATCCCACCACTCCTGTACAAAAAGGCCGCGGCCCAATATGAGCCGCGGCCATAACCGCTTCTGTTTACGGGAAATCAGTCAAAGTAGACCGGTTTGCCGGTTCTGGAGGACTCGTAGATGCCGTCCAGGATGCGGGTGACGACATATGCCTGGTCGGCGGTGACGAACAGTTCGCCGGTGCCCGCCAGCGCAGCCGCCCAGATGTCCGCCTCTTTGGAGCGCGGCGCTTTGCCGGCGGAGAAGCCGGGGATGAAGGGCGGGATCTTCTTGCCGACCATCGTGATGGCGGTCTGGTTGGCGACGACATGGTTCAGGCGGACAACGCCGTCGATGGTGTCGAGGCCGCCCTTGGTGCCGCAGAGGTTGACGGTCGCCTGGCCGTTCGCGCCGGCGTCTTCCGCCATGTTGACGGCCCAGGAAGCGCGCAGGTTGATGACCGCGCCGTTCTTCATCTTGATCATGCCGACGGCAAGGTCTTCAACGTCGTAGGACTCGTTCTTCCAGGGGTCGGGGTTGCCCATGTAGTCGTTCTGGCCCTGATGCTCGGGGTCGAGCAGACGGCCGAGTTTCTCAAAGGAAGTGCCGACGACATAGTCGACGTCGTAGTTGTTCATCATCCAGAGGGTCAGGTCAAGGGCATGGGTGCCGATGTCGATCAGCGGGCCGCCCCCCTGTTTTTCCTTGTCGATGAAGACGCCCCAGGTGGGAACGCCGCGGCGGCGGAGCAGGGTCGCCTCGCCGTAGTAGATGTCGCCCAGCCAGCCGTCGTCGATGACCTTCTTCGCGGTCGCGTTGACCGGGAAGTGGCGGTACTGATAGCCGATGGTGAGCATCTTGCCGGTCGCGTCTCTGGCTTCCAGCATCTTCTTCGCGTCTTCCTTGGTCGCAGCCATCGGCTTCTCGCAGAGGACGTGCTTGCCGGCGTAGAGGGCGTCGCAGGTGATCTGGCAGTGGGCGACGTTCGGGGTCAGGACATGGACCGCGAAGATCTCCGGGTCAGCCAGCAGCTCATGATAGTCGGTGTAGACTTTCGCACCGGGGGCGCCGTACTCTTCGGCAGCCTTTTCCGCTCTCTCGGGGATCAGGTCGCAGAACGCAGCCATCTCGATGTTATCTTCCTGGGCCATGCCGGGGAAGTGCTTGGAGTTCGCGATGCCGCCGCAGCCAATGAAACCAACTTTGATCTTAGCCACTTTGAAATCCATCCTTTCTGTTGTAACCGATTACATGGAATTTGCCATATGTATTGCATCGGTTCCGTGATGGTTTCAGTATACCATATTGATTTCCATTTTGCAAGGGAAAAATAGAAATTTTACCCATCCAATTTTTGAGATGGAAAAAATTCTGGATAATTTTTGGGTAAGATGCTTAAAAATCCCGGTTGGAAAGGCAGAAAGCGCTTTAACGGTAAAGAAAAGGCGCCCATTCCGGGCCGAAAGGGGCCGGCATACCCGCCCCCGCTCAAACCTTCCCCGTCCGGAACGCCTCGATCATCGCCCGGGTCAGGCTGACCCCGTCGTCCCGGACGGGGATCTCGTCCCGGGAAAACCAGGTCGCCTCCTTCAGTTCCCCGTCGGCCAGCACCGGCGTCCGGCTCCCCTTTACGTCGCAGAAAAAGCCGGCCAGCAGCGTGTCCGAAAAGGACCAGGGCTGGCTCGCCCAGTAGCGGATATTGGCGACGGTAAGCCCCACCTCTTCGGCCACTTCCCGGCGGAGGGTCTCCTCAAAGCTCTCGCCGATCTCGCAGAAGCCCGCCACCAGCGCGTAGTGGCTGTAGCCGCTGCGGGCGTATTTGGTCAACAGGATCCGGTCCCCGTCGGTGATGCCGGTGATGATGCAGGGGGATATTTTGGGATAGACGGTGTTTTTGCAGGCGGGGCAGAAAAGCATCCGCTCCTTCGTATCCTTCTCCATCCGCCCGCCGCACCGCCCGCAGAAGCGGTTTGCGGTATACCACCGGTAAAGCTGCATCGCCGTCACCGCCGCAAAGGAGATTTCCGGCGGCTCCGCCCCCCGGATGCAGCCGGTGTGGAGGAGGGTAAAACCCGGCGCCTCCCAGTCCTCCGGCAGCGCCAGGAAAAACCGCCTGCCGTCCACCGCAAAAAGGTAGACCGTCTCCCCCGAAAGGCGGGTAAAGTCCCGGAATCTCGGGAAAGCCAGCGCCCGACCTTCCCCCTCTTTCGCCAGCATATGGGGCGGCGAAAAGAGGAAGACGGTGTCCTCCGGCGACGGGGTATAGGGGAAATACCGGTTGTCGAACCGGTGGGGCGCGATATCCTGGACCATGATTACTTCCCTTCTTCCATGCACCCGGCGGCGGCCAGCAGCACCCCGATCCTGCCGGTGTTCCAGGTGAGCCCGCCCTGCATCCAGACGGCGAACGGCTCCCGCATCGGCCCGTCGGCCGACAGCTCGATCGAAGCGCCCAGCGTAAACGCCCCGGCCGCCATGATGACCTCGTCCTGGTAGCCCGGCATCGCCCAGGGCAGCGGGGTGACATGGGAATCGACCGGCGACCCGTGCTGGATCCCCTTGCAGAAGGCGCACATCTTTTCGGCGGAACCCAGCGTCAGCTGCAGGATCAGGTCGGTCCGCGGCTCGTCATACCGCGGCGAGACCGCGTACCCCAGCTTTTCAAAGAGGGCGGAGGCAAAGACCGAGGTCTTGACGGCGGAAGCCGTCACCGACGGGGCGAAAAACAGCCCCAAATACATCGGGCGGTTCTGGTTTAGGGAGCACCCCGCCTCCCGGCCGATGCCGGGGCAGGTCAGGCGGTAGCTCACCTGTTCGATCAGATCCTTCCGCCCGGCGATATACCCGCCCGTCTCGGCGATGCCGCCGCCGGCGTTTTTGATCAGCGACCCGACGATCAGGTCCGCCCCCACCTGCGCCGGTTCCGCCTTCTCGACAAATTCCCCGTAGCAGTTGTCGACAAAGACGACCGTATCGGGGCTTGCTTCGTGGATGGCGGCGGCGATCTTCCCGATCGTTTCGACCGTCAGGGAAGGCCGGGAGGCGTAGCCGCGGCTGCGCTGGATATGGGCGAGCTTCGCCCCTCCCACCGCCCGGCGGATCGCGCCGTAGTCGGGGGAGCCGTCCGGGAGGAGGTCCACCTGCTCATACAAGACGCCGAAGTCCCGGAGCGACCCGTTCCCTTCCCCCCGGATGCCGATCACCTCTTCCAGCGTGTCGTAAGGCGCGCCGGTCACCGCGACCATCTTATCCCCCGGCCGCAGCACCCCGAACAGCGCGACGGCCAGCGCGTGGGTGCCGGAAACCAGCGTGTGCCGCACCAGCGCGTCCTCCGCCCCCAGCACCTCCGCGAAGATCTGGTCAAGGGTGTCCCGCCCCAGGTCGTCGTAGCCGTAGCCGTTGGAGCCGTTTAAGTGGGCCGCCGAGACCTTGTGCCGCCCGAAAGCGGCAAGCACCTTCGCCTCGTTGAAGGCGGCGGTCTCGTCGATTTTCCGGAAGACCGGCGCGCAGAGGGCCTCGCATTCGTCCGCCAGCGTCAAAAGGGATTCCGGCAGGTCAAAAAAGCCGGATAAATACTGATTCATTGGATTCACTCTTTCTTTGCCGTATCTGCTTTCTGTCTGGATGGAAACGGGAGCCGGAAACCGGCCGGCCCGTTATCTTTCATTAACCTTTAAGCCCTCTCGCCTGCCGGTCCATATCCTCGACGACGATGTCGAAGATCTCCCCGCGGGAGGCGCAGTATTCCAGCACCTTCCAGGGCTCGTTTGTATGGAAATGGATCTTGATCAGCTCCTCGTCCCCAACGGCGATCAGGCAGTCCCCGTCGAAATGTTCCCGGAAATAAAGATTGACCGCGTCCTCGTCCAGGTCGGGGCCGTCTGTACGCTTCTCGATCAGCAGCTGGGTGTCATACCGGTATTCCATCATCATTCCTCCTGTCATGCGTCCGCAAGAAAGGCTTCCAGCAGCGCCCGGAGCGCCTGCAGGTCGTCCATGTCCAAAACCTGGGCGGGGCTGCGGAGGTACCGCACCGGGTATCCCGCCGCCGCCGTCCGGACGCCCCCCGCCGCCTGCTGGACGCCGGAGACGCCGCTTTTCCCCGCAAGGGCGGAAAGCTGAGCCGGGATGCCGAGGGCGTCCGCCGCCTGCCGCAGCCGGGAGACCAGCCCCCGGTCCATCGCCTCGCGTTCCCCCGCCGCCGGGAGGACGGGGCCCGCCCCCAGGGAGAAGTTCCCATCGCCCCCCGGGGTGTCGTCCGCCGGGACGGGGCAGACCAGTACCGCCTGAGAAGGCCGCACCCGGTTCGCCATCGCCGCGCTCCCGCCGTCCCCCGACTGGTGCAGAGCGGTGAAGGCGAAGACGGTGTCAAAGGGGAGTTCCGACCGAATAAGGGAAAGGAGGACGGCCGCCCCGGCCCGCCAGCCCAGCATCCGGCCCTTTACCCGGCTTTCGCCCATCCGCTCAAAACGGGCGGCAAAGGCGGCGGTATCCCCCTTCTGCACCAGCGCTTCCGCCTCTTCCGCGTCCGCCGCGCCGATGTCCAGCCGCAGCTTCCCGGTATCGACCGGTTTTTCCCGCTCGGCCTTGCCGGCATGGTGGACGGCCTTGCCGCCGACGATGCCGGTCAGCTGCCGCTCCCCGACTGCCACCCGCCGCCCGGGGATCGTCCGGCGGTCGAGGCTGCCCGAGAGGATAAATTTAAGGCTCCCGTCCGGCTCTGCGCCGGTGACCATCAGCCCCGGCTCGTCCACCGGCGTCCAGAGCAGCAGCGGCCGTTCCCGCCGCGCCGCCCCCTTTTTATGGACGATGAGGCTGCCAAGGGGGTCGACTTCCCAGCGGGCGTACCCCTCCGCCATCCCGGCCAAAGACCGGATCAGGGCGGAAGTATCCCCGGTGACGCCGGGGATACCGGAGAGTTTTTCCAGATGCGAAAGCTCCATCTTATCCTTCCTCCTTCCCGTCAAGGGGATGCCGCAGGTAAGCCGCCATCAGCCGGCCGACCGCCGCGATATCCGCAAGGTCGACCAGCTCGGCCGGGGTGTGCATGTACTTCTGGGGCAGCGAGATCAGCGCCGTCCGGACGCCGGTCCCGCTGCTGAAGACCGCGTCGGCGTTGGTACCGGTGCGGCCGCCCATCACTTCCATCTGGAAGGGGATCCCTTCTTCGGCGGCAAGGGCTTTCAGCGCCGCCGTCATCGGCCTGTCCAGCACCGGCGCGGCGCCGATCATCGCCCCTTCCCCCATCCGGCCGCATTCGTCCGGGTCGGCGTCGGGGGTAAAGGCAAAGCTGACGTCGCTGACGATCGCCTGGTCGGGGGACAGCCGCTCCGCCGCCGTCTTCGCCCCCATCCCGCCGATCTCCTCCCGGGAGGAAAAGAGGACGCTGACCCCGCAGGGGAGCGGCTCGTCCTTTGTCAGCTCCAGCGCGTAGAGGATGGCGGCGGCGCAGGCGCGGTCGTCCAGCGCCTTGCCGGTCACCCGCCCGCCCGGGAAGGAGACCAGTTCACCCCGGAAGGTGACCATATCCCCCGGCGCCAGAATGGGGCGGAGCGCCTCCTCCCCAAGGCCGGTATCAATATACACCCCGCCGGTGTCCGGGAGCTTATCCCCTTCCGGCGGGACGACGACCCCGGGGAGCGGCCGGACGCCGTGGAGCGTGACCTCCTGCCCGGCGATCAGCCGGGGGTCCACCCCGCCGTCCCGGACGCAGCGGACTAACCCGCCCTTCTCGACCTTCTGGACGATCAGCCCGACCTCGTCGATGTGGGCGTCCAGCAGGATGTGGGGCATCCCCTCCCCCGCCTCCCGCACCCGCGCGGTGACGTTGTGGAAGGGGTCAACTTCGATATCGCCGGTATAGGCGGAAAGGATCTCCTGTAAGACCGCCGCCGGCCCGTCCTCCGCCCCCGGGACCCCGTCGGCGGCGCAGAGGGCGGAAAGCCAGCCGGTGATCCGTCCGGCGTCTGCCGGGGCCAGGGCTTCTTTCTTGTTCATATCCATATCAAACTCCATTTCAGCTGCAAAAAGATGAGCGCCGCCGCCCAGAGGACGGCGGACAGCGGGACCAGCACCCGGAACGACAGATGCCGGGTCTTGTGGCGGAAGAGCTG
Source organism: uncultured Clostridia bacterium (assembly GCA_944388825.1). Lineage (GTDB taxonomy): Bacteria > Bacillota > Clostridia > Oscillospirales > Ruminococcaceae > Faecivivens. The sequence goes on from CALXKG010000002.1 coordinate 13,270, forward strand.
CATCCCCAGGTACATCCCCGCCCCGCCGCCCAGAAAGGAGACGAGGAAGAGCGTCCGCTCCGGCACCCGCCAGAGCCGCAGCTTCGCCCGGCCCTTGTCGATCCCGCAGAGCAGCAGCCCGGTCAGGCACATGATCCCTATGTAAGTAAGCAGGCATTTACCAAAATAAGTCATCGTTTCCCTCCCGCTGTTTCTTTTTTCATGATACCACAGATTCCGTTCCCGCGCAACCTTTAAGGTGTATCTGAAAACTCTCTAATCCTGTCTAATTCTACGAAAAGCGGCCGTCTGTGTCGAATGATCCAGCAATATTGAATTTTCAGATACACTCCAGGGGGAAGGTTGGCGGGGCCCTTCGCCCCGATCCCGCTTTTTTCACCTTTCCGTCACCGGTTCTCCAGAAAAAGACCTTGTTTTTTGCACAGAGAGATAGTATAATGAAGTGTATTGGGTATGAAGGCCGGGACGCCCCGGTCAGTATGTTTTAGAAAGGAAGATACCCTATGACCGCACCCTTTATCCCCGTGCTGCTGGGGAGCGACGTCAACGTCTACGGCATGGCACGCTCCTTCCACGAGGCTTATGGAAACTTCGGCGTCACCTCCTACGCCATCGCCAAAAAGGCGCTGGGGGCCACCTCCCATTCCAAAATCGTCAAAGTCGCCGTCACCGAGCCCGACCTGGAAAAGGACGACGTCTTTGTCAAGACCCTCTTGGACTTTGCAAAGACGATGCCAAAGGACAAAAAGCTGCTGCTGGTCCCCTGCGGCGACAATTATATCAAGCTCCTGGTCCGCAACCAGGACAAGCTCCGGGACGCCTATACCTTTACCTGCATTGACGAGCCGCTTCTGATGCAGCTCTCGATCAAGGAAAATTTTTATAAGGTCTGCACCGACCACGGGTTTTTATTCCCCCAGACGACGACCTGTTCGGCGGAAAACTACAAGCAGGTGAAGCTCCCGTTCGATTTCCCCTGCATCATCAAGCCCTCCAACTCGGTCGCCTACTGGAACTGCACCTTCCCCCACAAGAAAAAGGTCTTCCTGGCAAACAACAGGCAGGAGTTTGACGACATCCTCTCCGCCATCTACTCCTCCAGCTACCAGGACCACCTGATCTTGCAGGAGTACATCCCCGGCGAGGACAGCCAGATGCGGGTCCTGAACTGCTACTGCGGCAAGGATAAAAAGGTCAAGCTGATCGCCCTCGGCCACGCCCTCCTGGAGGAACAGTCCCCCGAGGGGATCGGCTCCTACGCCGCCATCATCAACACCGTCGACCGGCGGCTGGCGGCCCAGATCCGGGATTTCCTGGAGGATATCGGGTACACGGGGTTTGCCAACTTCGACATGAAGCTCGACCCCCGCGACGGCAAGTACAAGCTGTTTGAAATGAACCTGCGGCAGGGGCGCTCCAGCTACTTTGTCACGGCGGCGGGCTATAACCTCGCGGCTTTCCTGGTCAACGACCTGATTTTAAACCAGCCGATGGGCTGCGTCGTCGCCGAGGAGCCGGTGCTCTGGAGCCTGATCCCCAAACGGCTCATCTTCAAATACGTCCATGACGAGGATTTGAAAGAGGAAGCCAAGGAGCTGATCCGCGACCACCTGTTTGTCCGGTCGTTTGACTACGAGCCCGACCTTTCCCTCCAGCGGCGGATCTACTTCCTGAAAAACCAGTTAAACTATGTCAAAAAATACAAGAAATATTTCGGCAATAAAGGGCTGCATGAATGAACAAACTCTTTTGTAACACCCCCGCCCTCGGGATCATCGGCGGGATGGGGCCGATGGCGTCGGCTTATTTCCAGGAGCTGCTGGTGCGGTTCACCGACGCGGCAACCGACCAGCAACATATCCCGTCCATCCTCCTAAACCTCCCGCAGATCCCTGACCGCACCGCCTTTATCCTCGGGGAATCGTCCGACGACCCGGCCCCGGCGCTACTGGCGGCCGCCCGGACGCTGGAGGCGCTGGGGGCAGGCGCCATCGCCGTCACCTGCGTCACCTCCCACTGCTTTTACGACCAGGTGGCCCCCCAGCTTTCGATCCCCTGGCTGCACGCGGTGCGGGAGACCGCCGCCTACCTCAAACGGAAAGGGGTAAAAAAGGCCGGCATCCTCGCGACGACCGGCACCGTCAAAACCGGGCTGTTCCAGCGGGAACTGGAAAAGGCCGGCATCGGCTGGTCGGTCCCCTCCCCTGAGCGGCAGCAGGACGTGATGGCGGTCATCTACGGCGACATCAAGGCCGGGCGCCCCCCCGATATGGCGCGGTTCCACCGGGCGGAAACCGCCCTGCGGGAAGCGGGCTGCGACGCCTGCATCCTCGGGTGCACCGAGCTTTCGCTCATCAAGCGGGAACACCCGCTCCCCGGCTGCGCAGACGTGCTGGAAGTGCTGGCGGCAGCGGCGGTACGGGCCCGCGGGAAGACGGTCAAGGGGTTTGAATGAAATGCCCTACCCGAGGGAGTCTTTTCAGGTCTGACCTTACCGGAAAGCACAGCGGTACAACCGCGCCATAAAACAAACAGATGCACGACAGACCCGCTCCTGTACAAAACTTCCCGGGCGGTGAAAAAACGCTTCGATAACTGTGAGCTTGCCGAACAGTTTCGCGCGTCCGGGGCGGGGTATGCGGCCGCGCCGTATAGAAAAAATCACGGCAGAACCGGCCGCGCACCCAATTTCCCGGGCGATGAAGAAACGCTTCGAAAACTGTGAGCTTGCCGAACAGTTTCATGCGTCCGGGGCGGGGTATGCGGCCGCGTCGTCAGAAAAAAAGGGGAAATGAAATTATGTGTGGATTTGCCGGGTTTTCGGTCAACGGCCTGCCGGACGCGGAAAAAGTCGTAGACGCGATGGGCGACCGCATTCGCCACCGCGGCCCCGACCAGGCGGCGTCCTATGTGGACAAAGATATCGCGCTCAGCTTCAGAAGGCTTGCGATCATCGACCTGGAGGGAGGCTCCCAGCCGCTCTTCAATGAAGACCGGTCGCTTGTGCTGGTCTATAACGGCGAGATTTATAACTACCAGGATCTCCGGGAAGACCTGCTCGCCAAAGGGCATACCTTCTCCACCTCGACCGACTCGGAGGTGCTGCTGCACGGGTACGAGGAATACGGGGAGGACGGGCTTTTGTCCCGGCTGCGGGGGATGTACGCCTTTGTCATCTGGAACCGGGCCGAAAAAAAGCTGTTCGGTGCCCGGGACATCTTCGGCATCAAGCCGTTTTACTATTACCAGAAGGGGGACGAACTCCTCTTCGGCAGCGAGATCAAGTCCTTCCTCTCCCACCCGCGGTTTGAAAAGGAGTTAAACGAGGCGCGCCTGCCCGACTGGCTCTGCTACGAATATGTCCCGGACAGCGAGACGATGTTTCAAAACGTCTACAAGCTCCCGTCCGGCTGCTGCTTTACCTGGCGGCCGGGGGAAAAGGTGAAGGTGCGGCGGTACTATGAAGTGACCTATAAGATCGACGAGAGCAAGACGCTGGAAGAATGGGAAGACCTGATCGCCAGTACTTTCACCGAATCGGTCAAAGCCCACCAGATCGCCGACGTCGAAGTCGGCTGCTTCCTCTCCTCCGGCATCGACTCCTCCTATGTCGTCAAGGAAGTGGCCGCCTGCACCAAAGAGGTCAAAACCTTCACCGTCGGGTACGAAGAAGAAAAATATTCCGAGCTTTCCTACGCCCAGGACTTTTCCAGGGTCGTCGGGGTGCAGAATATCGCGAACAAAATAAACGCCGACGACTACTTCGGGATGGCCGGCAAGATCCAGTATTATATGGACGAGCCGCTCCCCAATCCGTCGGAAGTGCCGCTGTACTTCCTGGCCCAGAACGCCGCGAAATATGTCAAGGTCGTCCTTTCGGGCGAAGGGGCCGACGAGCTGTTCGGCGGCTACCCGATGTACCTGGCGGGCGGGCATTTCGAGCGGTATTCCAAAGTCCCCCGGCAGCTGCGGAAAGCGGCGGCGGGTGTCGCCAGGCACCTCCCCGACTTCAAGGGCAAGCACTTTATCCTCCGGGGGGCGATGGAGCCCTGGCAGCGGTTCATGCGGGCCAACTACAACTTCACCTGTGAGGACCGGAACGAGGTGCTGAAAAAAGACTACCACGCCAAAGACCCGGCCCTCTACGCCAAACCGCTGTTCGACCGGATGAAGGGGTTCGACGAGCCGACGGCCTTACAGTATGTCGATATGTACACCTGGATGCTCTACGATATTTTGCAGAAGGCCGACCGGATGAGCATGGCCAACTCCCTGGAGCTGCGGGTGCCCTTCCTGGATAAAAAGGTGCTGGAGCTGGCGGTACAGATCCCCGCCCGCTACCGCGCTTTTGACGAAGTGACCAAGCGGGCGCTGCGGGGTGCGGCCATCCGGGAGATCCCGCCGCGGACCGCCAACAAGAAGAAGCTGGGCTTCCCGGTGCCGCTGTCCGACTGGCTGCGGCAGGATAAGTACTATAATATGGTGCGGGAGAAATTCGCCGGGGAAACCGCCGGGAAATTCTTCAACCAGGACTTTATCCTGCGGATGCTCGACCAGCACAAATCGGGCGAAAAGCTCAATATGAAAAAGATCTGGGTCATTTATACCTTTATCCTCTGGTACGAGGAGTTTTTCATTAAGAACTGAAGATGAAAAGGGCCGGCCTCCCGCGGGAGGCCGGCCGAGACTGTCGAAAAACAAGTTTTTCGACAGATAACATCGGGACTGCATGCCTCCCTACGGTCGACACTTGTCCCGATCAAGGTATTTTTTCCGCCGTACATGCCGCCGGAAAAAATGTGATTTAATT
>CALXKG010000003.1 GCA_944388825.1 uncultured Clostridia bacterium
CGACCGACCGCTCGGTCATGGCCAAGGCCAAAGAGGCGAGAAGCGAGTATGTGCTGATGGCCCGCGGCACCGTCCGGATGCGGGAGGCCCCCAACCCCGAGCTTCCCACCGGCGACGTCGAGATCTACGTCACCGAGCTGCGGATTCTGGCCCGCGCCCAGACCCCGCCGTTCCATATCACCGACGAGACCGACACCAACGAGGAGCTGCGGCTTCGCTACCGCTACCTTGACCTTCGCCGCCGCAAGCTGCAGCAGAACCTGATCAAACGGGCGAAGATCACCGCCGTCGCCCACGAGTTTTTCGCGGATGAAGGCTTTATCGAGATCGACACCCCGATGATGATCAAGTCTACCCCCGAAGGGGCCAGGGACTATGTCGTCCCCTCCCGGGTACACAAAGGCTCTTTCTACGCGCTGCCCCAGTCCCCCCAGATGTACAAGCAGCTCTTGATGATCGCGGGCTTTGACAAATACGTCCAGTTTGCCCGCTGCTTTAGGGACGAGGATCTGCGGGCCGACCGCCAGCCGGAATTCACCCAGATCGACCTGGAGATGTCCTTTGTCGATATGGAGGATATCCTCGCGATGGGCGAACGGTTTGTCCACTTCCTGATGGAAAAGGCGATGGGGGTCGAGATCCCGACCCCGCTCCCTCGGCTCACCTACCAGGAGTCGATGGAGCGGTACGGCACTGATAAGCCGGATATCCGCTACGGGATGGAGATCCAGGATATCTCCGACCTGGTCCGCGATTCCTCCTTCGGCGTCTTTGCCGGGGCGGTCGCAAACGGCGGCTCGGTCCGCGGCATCACCCTCAAAGGCGGCGCCGCCACCTACACCCGCAAGGAGATCGACAAACTGACCGAACAGGCGAAGGGCATCGGCGCCAAAGGCCTCGCCTTCGTCCGCTGGGTGGACGAGAAGCCCAGCTGCTCGTTTGCGAAGTTCTTCTCGGAAGAGGAACTCTCCGCCATCCTTGCCCGCCTCGGCTGCGAGAAGGGGGACGTCTCGCTGATCGTCGCCGACCGCGACAGCGTCACCCTGCCGGTCCTCGGGGCGCTGCGGACCACCTGCGCCAGGCGGCTGGACATCATCCCGGAAGGCTGGGCGTATGTCTGGATCGTCGAGTTCCCGTTCTTTGAGAAAGACGAGGAGACGGGGGCCTGGGTCGCGATGCACCATCCCTTTACGATGCCGCTGGACGAATGCCTCCCCTACCTCGATACCGACCCCGGCCGTGTCAAGGCGAAGTGCTACGACCTGGTTTTGAACGGCGTTGAGCTGGCTTCCGGCTCGATGCGGATCACCGACTCGGAGCTCCAGGAGCATATGTTCCGCTCCCTCGGCCTCTCGGACGAGGAGATCGAGGCGAAGTTCGGCTTCCTGGTCGACGCCTACCACTACGGCGCGCCGCCCCACGGCGGCATGGGCCTGGGGCTGGACCGGCTGTCGATGCTGCTCTGCGGGGCCGATTCCCTCCGGGACGTCACCGCTTTCCCGAAGGTCCAGTCGGCGGCCGAGCTGATGAGCGGCTGCCCCGCGCCGATCGACCCGGCGCAGCTGGAAGAGCTGGGCATTTCACTGAACGGGGACGATAAGGACTAACATTTCCCCATCCCCATTGCCTTAAAATAGCGGCTTTCATCGAACCCGGTCGAAACCGGACAGGCTGTTTTCGACCCGATACAACCAAATACCGCCGAAAGCGGCATAAACTGGGTTTTTTCCCGGTTTATGCCGCTTTCGCGCGTTTAGAGGCTTTGTCGAACGGTGCGGGAAAACCCCCGATTCCGTCCCCGGAAGCCGGATAGACAGATAAGGCCGGGGTTTCCTCCGGCGGACAGCGAAAAGGAGTGTTTTCAGATGACAGGAACGGAAAAGACCTCTCTCCATTTTGCCCGCGGCTTTAAGCCGGAGCGGCTGGGCGGCAGCTTGCTCTTCCGCGCCCCTTACCTCGAGAGCCGGTGGGTGCGGGCGGCCTTCCGGACGCTGCTCTTCTGTGCGGCGGCGGTGGTGCTGCTGGCGGCGCTGACCGGCCGGTTTGCCGGCTGGCAGGCGGAATATAAGGCGCAGGCGCTGTTAGACGCCCGGACGGCCTGGTCGGAAGGGGCGGCCGCCTACCAGGCGGCTGCGGAGGCAGGCGACCTGACCGGCTGTTCGGCGGCTTTGGACCGGCAGCTGGACGCCGTCTCCCACGCGCTCTTCTTTTTCCCGGAGGACAGTACCTTGCGGGAGGCGCAGGATGTGGCGGAGCAGGAACGCGCCGTCCTGTCGGCTGAAATTGCCGCTGCCTACCAGGCGGCGGAGGGAAAATACCTGGCAGGCGACCCGCTGGGGGCCCTTGCGGGCTTTTTGACGGTCAGGGGGTACCGGGATACCGACGGCTGGGTGCGGCTCATCACCGGCTGCCTCAGCCGTACGGCGCGGCGGGCCGCCGCCCGGGGGGATATCCTGACCGCGTGGGCCGGCCGGGTACGGCTTATGTCGCTTACCGCCCCGGACAAGCTGCCGCCGCTCCTTGCCGGGTACGCGGGGCTGCGGGGTGTGTGGGTCTGCCGGCAGGACTTCCGCGCCGCCGCGCTCCCCTCTGAAAACGGGGACGGGCGGGCAGGCGGCGGGGCCGTCCGGTGCCTGAAGGCGGAAGGGGACGTCATCTATGGCGGCATCGGCTACGGCGCGCCGCTTCGGGTGGATGCGGTCCCCTTTACCGCCGTCCTCGCGTCGGGCGGCGTTGCGGGCATATCCGGCGGGGAGAGCTTTTCCGGGCCGGAAGGGCTGGTTCTCGCCTTCCCTGCGGGGGAGATCCTCAGTGGGGTGGAGATCGTCGCGGAAAATATTCTGCGGGTCACGGAAGGAGGATGGGAAGGGACATACTACCGGGTACTTGGATAGCTTTCGATTTTGACCAGACAGTCGGCGAGCGCTTCCGCCTCTTCCGGGTCATGGGTGATGAGCAAGACCGCTTTTTCCCGCTTCACCTCCCGGAAGATGGGGAAGATGCGCGCCCGGGTTTCGATGTCCAGGCCTTTGAACGGCTCGTCCAAAACGAGGAAATTTCCCCCGTGGCAGAGGGCCCTGGCGATCGCGACCCGGCGCTGCATCCCGCCGCTTAAGGAATTGGGCCTGAGGGCGAGCGCGTCCCCCAGCCCCAGCTTTCCCAGCCAGTAAGCGCCGCTTCCGCCCGACACCCCCGCCGCTTCGGCGTTTTGCAGGGCGGTGAGGGAGGGGAAGAGGCGGTTTTCCTGAAAGACAATCGAGGGGGTGAGGCCGTCAAGGCCGGTTATGGTCCCCGCGTCCGGCGGCGTCAGCCGCAGCAGGATGCGGAGCAGCGTCGTTTTCCCGGCGCCCGAGCTGCCCATGACGGCGGTCAGGCCGGGATTTGGAAAGGAGGCAGAGAAATTGTCCAATACCTTTTTCCCGCCGAAGGATTTGCAGATGTTCAGAAGGCGGACCGGCTCCATCAGGCCCCCTCCTTTCCGGAGGCCTGGCGCGTTTCCCCGCCGCCCCGGCGGAGCAGGAGCAGCACCAGCTTTTCGATCGCCATCGAAAGGAGGATGATGGTCAGCGTCCAGCAGAAAAGGTCGGGCGTTTCCAGATAAACCTTTGCGTCGTAGAGCCGCGACCCGACGCCCAGCCGGGGCCGCGCGAACACCTCCCCCGCGATCCCCGCCTTCCAGGCAAAGCCGATCGAGGTCGAGAGGGCGGAGATCAGTAAGGGCCGTATCGCGGGGAGGTAGATGAGCTTTACCTTTTTCCATACCGGGAAACGGAAGACAAAAGCCAGTTCCAAAAGTTCCCGGCTGGCGTCGGCGATCCCCTCTCTGACCGCTTCGGTCAGGATCGGGAAGACCATCAAAAAGCAGATGAAGACCGACAGATTGTAGGATTTGATCCAGACCAGCGCCAGGATGACCAGCGAGGTCACCGGCGTCGCCTTGACGACCGAAAGGAGGGGGGAAAAGAGGGCGGAAGCCGCCGGAGAGAAGGCACAGAGCACCCCGCAGAGGATGCCGCACCCCGCCCCGATCAGGTACCCGAGCCCGATCCGCCAGAGGGAGACGGCGACGTTTTGCCAGAACCCTCCGGTGGGCAGCAGTTCTGTAAACCGTTTGCATACCGCCAGGGGGGAGACCAGCAGCAGGGCGCTGTCCAGCGCCCGGGCGGCCGCCTCCCATATAACCAGCCAGAATAAGACCGAAAGGAAAACTTTGACCCCGGAGGGCTTTTTCCCCGTCCGGACAGAAAAAACCACACCGTCCCCCGGCGCGCAGGGGGCAGTGTGGCGGATTCTCTTGCGGATGTTTTGCAGGATGGGGGTACCCCCCGTCTTTTTACCGCGCAAAGTAGAAGTCCTCGCCCGGCATCGTCCCGCCGACGGTGGCGGGGTCGTAATCAAACATGACGGTTAAGAAGTTTTCGGCACTTTCCTTCATCCCGGTCCCTTCCATGAAGACGATGTTGCAGCCGGGGATCGCCTTCTGGGCGACGGCGGCGGGGAAGAGGTCGTAGGATTCCGACAGGGCGGCGGCTTCTTCGATATTTGTGTTGACAAAATCGGTCGACGCGGCGTACTCGTCCAGGAAGGCGCTGACCGCCTCAGGGTTTGCCTCGATATACTCGTTCCGCCCGATGATCGAGCCCATCACCAGCTGCGCCCCGTCGGTCACCTTCTCCCATTCCGCGGTCAGGTCGAGGGCGACCGACACCCCTTCGTCCTGGTTCTGGACGGTGGTGACAAAGGGCTGCGGCAGCACCGCGACGGCGGTATCGGCCGTGGTGAGGGCGGTAGCCGCTTCGGCGTGCTCGGTGTAGTAGGTGATGTTGACATCCGTCTCCGGGTCGATGCCGTTTTCCGAGAGGATGTAGTTGAACACATACTCGGCGGTCGAGCCTTCGCCCGAGGCGATGATGTCCATCCCCTTCAGGTCTTCGACGGACGAGACGGAGACGTCCCCTTTCTCCATCACATAGAGGACGCCGAGGGTGTTGACCGCGATGAGCGATACCCCGCCGGAGGTCTTGTTGTAAAGGGTCGCGCCCAGGTTGGTCGGGGCGGCGGCCAGGTCGAATTCCCCGCTGCCGATGCCGCTGACGATCTCGTCGGCGCTCGCCACCAGCGAGATGTTGTAGTCGACGGCGGTCTCGCCCTTATCGTTTGCGTCCATCAGTTCCAGCGCCCCCAGGCCGGTCGGCCCCTTGAGGAAGGCGATGTTCATTTCAACCCCCAGCTTCTCCGCTCCGGAGGACGCCTCTTCCGAGGATTCCGAAGGCGCTTCGCTGGATTCTTCCGAAGATTCGGAAGCGGTTTCGGAAGAAGAAACGCTGGATTCGCTGGAAGTGCCGGACTCAGACGCGGTGCTGCTTCCCCCGCCGCTCTGGCAGGACCCGAGCAGGGTCAGCATCATCGCCGAGACAAGTGCAGCCGAAATAAACTTTTTCATATGGTGACAGTCCTTTCATTGCCATGGCCCTTCCGGGTAACCCGGAATCGGCCTTTTTTCTATTTATTTTCAGGCATTCCCCCGCCCTTTTCAGGGGCCGGGAAATGGATGATCCATTCTTTACGGGACGCCCGCCGGATGATGCCCGCCTCTTCCAGCGCCGTGACGGCCCGGTAAAGGGAGGCCCGGCTCATCCCCAGCTGCCCCGCCAGCGCCGCCATCGGCGGCAGGAGGGCGGCTTTCTGCCCGTCTTCCAGCGTAAAGCACTGGTGCCGCAGCCAGCAGAGCAGCTTCTCCCCGGCGGTGGAGGCGGTGAAGAGGTCGATCTTCCAGTTTAAAAACCGGATCCGCCCGGTCAGGAAGCAGAGGTAGTTCCGGCTAACCCTCTGGTCCGCCGCGAACATCCCCTGCAGTTCCCCTTCGTCCAGCAGGAGGCAGAGGCTGTCCTCCCCGGCAGAGATATCGGTCACATGGTTTTTCTGGTCGGTGAAGACGGTGGAGACACCAAAGAGCGCCCCCGTTTCCAGCCGGTTTAAGGGGGTGCCGCTCCCGCCGGTGACCAGGAGCGTCCCGCGGAGGACAATCCCCAGCCGCCCGCCGTAGCCGTCCATCGGCTGCCCGCGGCCCAGCGCCCGGAGGGAACCTTTCCCCTCCAGCAGTGCCCCCGCCTCGTCCCGGCTGATGCCAGAAAAGAGGGGGCAGCGGCAGAGGGCATCCAGGTATCCTGTCAACCGGTTATCCATCTGCTTCACCCCGCCAGTTCAAAATGTGTATCATTTGATACACATTTTAGCACGATTGCCCCGGCTTGTCAACATCCGTCCCACGGGGACTACGGAAATCAATTTCTGTCACGTTTTTTGAAACCCATCGAGCGGCCAACCGCTTTTCGAAGACCGGCCTTCCACGGCCGGTCTCACACGGCTGGTTCGGGCAACTCACGCCGCGTCGAACAGCGGGTCCAGGGCCCGCGAGGGTCCTGGTCCATCCAAGTGAAACTTGGTCCCATCCAAGGGG
>CALXKG010000004.1 GCA_944388825.1 uncultured Clostridia bacterium
CGGAAGCGGAGTTGAGGTAAAGCCCTTCCGGCATCGCCAGCGTCACCTGCGCGTTGCGCACAACCCGGGTCGCTTCCAGCGGGATGGTGATGGTTTTGGTCTGGCCCGCCTCGATTTCCGGCATAAAAGCGTTTTCCGCGACGGTAATCTGCTTGCCGATCAGGTCGGGCGCGGCGGGTTCGGAAGGTTCGGAAGTACCGGAAGATTCCTCAACAGTAGGAGAATAATCATTGCGGCTTAACTCAAAGCAATATACTTTACTTTGTCCAGTAAAGTTAATTTCAAGTTGCGGATTATTATTCCAACCTCTATCAACACCATCATAGGAAATTGTTTGAGTAGGTAAATATACAAAATAACCTTCTGTAGCATTTCCTTCGACAGTGGTAGACACACTTCCCTTTAATCCATTTACGCCCGTAACCGTTACAGCTGCACCATTATAAATATATTCACGATCATTCTTATCGATTGAGATTCGAATAGTAAAGTTGGTATCTGCTGTAATATCTTGCGGATTTAATTTAACAGAAATGCCATCAAACGCACTACCATTAATCCAGCCATCTGTAGCTGCATTTACCTTATTCATCGGCATCACCGGCAGCACCATCACCGCCAGCAGCATCAAAAGGGCAGTGACAACCGCCCCATACCGGTATAAAACCGTCTTTTTCTCCCCGTGCATTGTCTTCAGTTTCCTTTCGTTTGGTCGAGTGGTTTCTGCGTCCCTGCCGGATTTTCCGCCGGCGGTTCCGGCGGCACGACCGAGACGTTTTTCTGGTCGTCGACGATCGTCCCGTCCACCAGCCGGATGATCCGGTCGGCGTACCGGGCGATATCCCCGTCGTGGGTGACGATGATCAGCGTCTCGTGGTAGCGCCTGGCCATCCGGACGATCATCTCCATCACCTCGGTGGTGGTGTGGCTGTCGAGGTTGCCGGTCGGCTCGTCGGCAAAGACGACCGGGGGCTTTGAAACAAAAGCCCTGGCGATACCGACCCGCTGCTGCTGCCCGCCGGACATCTGGGAGGGCCGGTGCTTCATCCTGCCCTTAAGCCCGACCCGGGCGAGCATCTTCCGCGCCGCCTCCTCCCGCTCCTTTTTGGGGATCCCCTTAAAGGTCAGCGGCATCGCGACGTTTTCCAGCGCCGTGTCCTGCGGCATCAGGTTGTAGGACTGGAAGATAAACCCGATGTTCTGCCGTCTAAAGACCGCCAGCTCCTTTTCGCTCATCGCGGTGATTTCCTTCCCGGCGATCCAGACCTCGCCCCTCGTCGGCTTTTCCAGCCCCGCCATGATATTGAGGAGGGTCGATTTGCCCGAGCCGGAGGTGCCGAGGATACAGCAGATCTCCCCCCGCCCGATCGAAAGCGACACCTTCCCCAGCGCGACGACCCGGTCGTCCTCCACCTCGTAGACCTTCCGCAGGTTTTTCACCCGCAGGATCGGCCCGTCCGGGCGCTTTTTCCCGCCCGGCGGCCGGGAAACCGCCTTTTTTTCCACCGCTTCCGGCATCCACACCCCATCCTTTCTTTTTTCTTTACGACGCGGCGTTTTCTATACGACGCGGCGCGGGCTCCCGCCCCACACTCTTAAGACTGCTTAAGCAAGCGCACAGTCTCTGAAACGTTTCTTCCCCGCCCGGGACATTCGCTGCGCAACCGGAAACGCCGTCCCCTTTTACGGGCGGCGCGGCGCGGAACCATGCTCCGCCCGCATATACCTTCATTGTAACCGGCGCAGCGCGCCTATACAAGTATAATACGCGCGGAGGGCCGAAAAAGTTGCAGAATTTTGACAGATTTAGAAATAATTTCTCCCGGCCGGGAAAACAGTTGCGCGGCTTTCTCCCTTATGGTACACTGTTTTTATCAACAGGCGGGAGGTCCTATCGTGCAATATCATATCAGCGAGCTTGTCTTTTTCTTTTTTGTCTACAGCTTCCTCGGCTGGTGCCTGGAGGTGGCGGTGCTGTCCATCCGCCGCCGGAAGTTTATCAACCCCGGCGCCCTCTCCGGCCCGGTCTGCCCGGCCTACGGGGCGGGGCTTGTCCTCTGCCTGGTCTTTCTGGAGTCGCTGCGGGGGCATTTTGTCCTCCAGTTCCTCGCCTGCATGGCGGTCGCGAACATCGTCGAGGCGCTGGCCGCCCGAATGGCCGACCGGGCGGCCGGGCGGCGGCTGTGGAACGCCGGGAAGCGGGAAGCGCTGGGGTCGCTGCCGGGGCTTTTGTACTCTGTCCTCTGGGGGGCCGGGGCGGTGCTGGCGCTCGCCTTCTTAAACCCGCTCCTTTACATCCTGGCAAACCTCATCCCCCGGCCGGCCCTCTGGGGGCTTGACATCGCCTTTACCCTTGTCTTCCTGGCCGATATCCTGCTGTTCTTTTTCGCCATCCGCGCCGGGAAAGCGGCGGGGGCTTTCCAGACGGCGCTGAAAAAGGCTTCCGGCTCTTTCGGCCAGCGGCTTTCCGGCCACATCCATCTGCGGCTCCAGAACGCCTATCCGCCCGCCCTCGACGTCACCGGCGAAGGCGGGAAAAAGCGGTTTGCCGAAGGGGTGTCGCTCACCAAGCTGATCTGGGTATTCCTCATCTGCGCCTTGCTCGGCGACCTGATCGAGACGGTCTGGGTGCGGCTGGTCTCGGACATCTGGATGAGCCGCTCCAGCGTCCTGTACGGCCCCTTTTCGGTCGTCTGGGGGATCGGGGCAGTGATCCTGACGGTCGTCCTGACGCCGGCAGCCAGGAAAAACGACCGGTACGTCTTCCTCGGCGGCTTCCTGCTGGGCGGCACCTACGAGTATATGGCGAGCGTCTTCACCGAGCTGGTCTTCGGCCAGGTCTTCTGGGATTACAGCGATATGCCGCTGAACATCGGCGGGCGGACCAACCTCCTCTTCATGTTCTTCTGGGGGCTTCTGGCGGTCGTCTGGATCAAGATCCTCTACCCCGCCCTGTCGGGGGCGATCGAGCGGATCCCCCGCCTGACCGGCACGGTGCTCACCTGGGTGCTGGCGGTGCTGATGGCGATCGACATCCTGCTCTCCGGCCTTGCGATCGGGCGGTATGTGCAGCGGCAGGCGGGGACGGCCGAGCCCACCGCCATCGGGACTTTTTTAGACGAACAGTACCCCGACCGGCTGGTCGAATGGGTCTGGCCGAATATGCGGGAGGCGGGCTGAGAGATTGCGCATCAAGACCTCCCCTCCGGGCCAACGCACGCCCCGAAGACCGTGAGCTTGTCGAACGGTCTCACGCATTTGGAGCGAGCTTCCCACGCCGCGTCGAATCGGGAGTCCAGAACCCGCTAGGGTTTTGGTCCATCCAAGGGAACCTTGGCCAGTCCAGGCTGGAAGCCTGGTCGCTGCCTTAAGGGCAGCGAAACAAACATCCAATACCTAAACCAAAACCCGCCTGTGAACTGCGCGCCCAGGCGGGTTTAACAACTTATCCCTTTTCATCCGCCATTGCCCTGCTGGCGCAGGGGAAGGGCTTCGTTTTTTTGTAAGGTTGCGCGCTTACGCGCGCCCAGGGCTGCCGCCCTGGACCTGCTGTGCCTTCAACGAACGTTTTCACATACTATACGTCGACAGCACCGCCGCCTTCGCGGTATCAATCAGCTGCACCGCCTCCTTGACGGCGGCGGCCACCAGCTCGTTGCGGGGGTTTTTCCGCAGGGCCTTGAGCCGCTCCTTGCGGGCGGGCTCCTCGTACCTGGAGAAATACTGCCCGAGGTTTTTTGTCTCCTTGAGCAGGACGAGCAGGACGGTTTCCTCCCGGCATAAAGCCTTGTCCGAGAGCACCATCTCCCGCACCCGGCCCACCAGCTGATCCCGCTCGGCCTTTTTGGGGATAAAGACGGTCTTGTTCCCGAAGAAGCCGCCCTTCCCCTCTTCGGCCGCGCCGGCGGCCACCAGCGACCGCCCGACCGATTCCAGCAGCGCCCCCCGCCTTCCGCTCCCCATCACCAGATGGTCGGAGAGCATCCGGGTATAGGACCGCTCCTTCTCCGCCAGGTACCGGTAGAGCGGCTCCAGGTAAGAAAGCTCCCGGGGCAGCGGCTTTACCACCGAAACCCGTTTCTTTTCCGCCTTCACCGCCCCGGCAAACCGCAGCTCCAGATAGGCCGCCGCCACCAGCCCGGCGTTGGACAGTTCGGTGCGGGTGGGGTTCATCTGCCCCCCGTCCCCGACCGACAGCATATAATAAGCCTGGGATAAAGATTTGATCTCCATCGTCTCCCCCTTATCTTATTTGAGGATAACCTCGTGCCCGGTCCGCGCCGACTCATAGATGCCGTCGAGGATCTTCATCAGCGTGATGCCGTCCTCGGCGGGCGAGATGCAGCGGTCGGCCCGGCCGCGGATGCAGTCGACATAGTGGTCGATCTCCCCTTCAAACAGCCCGTCGAAATCGAGGGCGGTCTCGGTGTCGAGGGTGACGTTGGACATATAGCCGTTGAGTTCGGTATCCATCTCCAGCGACGGGTCCAGTTTCGCGCCGGCGCGGGTACCGAACAGCTGGATCTTCCCCTCGTCCTCCTTGATGTTCAGCGAGAAGGCCGCTTCGATCGAGACGACCGCGCCGTTGTCGTAGCGGATCATCGCGGTGGCCAGGTCCTCGACGTCAAAGACCTCGGGGCCGCCGGTGGAGGAAGCGTAGCCCTTTTTCCTGTCCTTGATGGACGGGCGGTTGCCCAGCTTATGGAAGGCCGCGCCAAAGACCGACACCGGCAGGGGGTTGCCCATCAGGTAGCGGGTCAGGTCGATGACATGGACGCCGAGGTCGATCAGCGGCCCGCCGCCCGAACGGCTCTTGTCGCCGAACCAGCCGCCGGGGGAACCGTTGCGGCGGAGGTAGGTCGCCTTGCCGTAGTAGATCTCGCCGAAGTAGCCGCCGTCGATGTAATCCTTGAGGATCTTCGCGTCGTTGCCGTACCGGCGGACAAACCCGACCATTAAGAGCTTGCCGTTTTTCTCGGCCGCCTCTTTCATTTTGACCGCGTCGGCCGCACAGGTCGCCATCGGCTTTTCGCAGAGGACGTGCTTGCCGGCGTTTAAGGCCATGATCGTGCAGGGGGCGTGCTGGGAGTTCCAGGTGCAGACGCTGACCGCGTCGATCTCGGGCAGTTCCCGGAGCATCGTGGCTTCGTCGGTGTACAGCCGCTTGACGCCGTACTTCTCGCCCATCATCCTGACACGCTCTTCATTGATGTCGCAGAAGGCGTACAGCTCGACGTCGGGGTTTAACAGGTAGCCGTGGATGTGGCTGTGGGAGATGCTCCCGGTGCCGACAATGGCAATTTTCAGTTTGGACATAGTAGTCTCTCCTTTGCTGTCTTCTCGGGCTTTGCCCAGCAGATATGTAATGATTTAGCTCATAATGCAGCTTCCGGGCAGGCACTAACCCCGGCCTTCCTCCCCGAGGAAGGTGGCGCGGATGCGCC
>CALXKG010000005.1 GCA_944388825.1 uncultured Clostridia bacterium
AAAAAATCCTGGCCTTACACCCCGACCACCTCTCCTGCTACCTCCTCAAGATCGAGCCCGGCACCCCCTTTGCCAGACGCCACGCCGAAACCGACTGCCCATCGGACGACGAGGCGGCGGACTTTTATCTCACTGTCTGCGAAACATTGCGGGCGGCAGGCTTCACCCATTACGAAATCTCCAACTTTGCCCGGCCGGGCTATGAGAGCCGCCACAACCTCAAATACTGGCGGGATACCCCGTACATCGGCTTCGGCCCGGCCGCCCACTCCTGCTTCGGCGGAAAGCGGTTTTATAATCCCGCCGACCTCGCCCTCTACATCGAAAAAGGCGGTCGGGTCTCGGCAGTCGAGGATGACGGGAGCTGCGGCGGGTATACCGAGCGGCTGATGCTGGGGCTGCGGCTGGCGGGAGGGGTTTCCCTTTCGGAGATTGCCGCCCTTGACCCTGCCTTTACGCCGGAGGAACAGGCGGCGTTCGCCTCCCGCTGCGCGCCCTATATCCGCGCGGGACTGATGGAGCGGAAGGACGGCCGCATCGCTATCACCGAAAAGGGGATGCTTGTCTCCAACGGGCTTTTGGCGGAGATTTTGTAGACAACTGTCGAAAAACCTGTTTTTGAAACGTAACAATCGGCGCTGGCGCTGATATTACGAAGAAACGGGCGAAGATCAGAAGTTTAGGGTCCAGCCCTTTTTAAGAGGGCTCAGCTTTGCAAAGCAAAGCTGGTCGAATTGCTTTGCAATTCGACGCGAGGATAAAGGATGGGGCAGAGCCCTTTCCCAGGCTCCCATCTTCTGTACTTCCGAAGCTGTCCACAGCTTTGCCACTGATAACGAAGGGTGCGCAGCACCCAAAATATTTTTAAAATAATCGGGTATTTGCCGGGCGCAGCTCGGCAAATACCCTTTGGAGATTCTTTTTCCTGGGCGAAGCCCAGGAAAAAGAATCAAATAAAAAAGGAGCGTGACCCGCTATGAACTGGGCAGAAATCAGCATCCAGACCACCACCGAAGGGATTGAGATCGTCACCGGTTTCCTGATGGCCCACGGCGTCAACCAGGTGATGATCGAGGACGCCGCCGATTTTGAAAACTTTTTGCAGGATACCACCGTCTACTGGGATTATGTGGACGAGGGGCTGATGGAAAAGATGGCGCACTGCGACACCAAGGTGAAGTTCTACCTGACCGACACCCCCGACGGCTACGAGACCCTTTCCCAGATCAAGTCCGACCTCACCCGCCTGCCGGCGGCAGAAGAGGGGATCGACCTCGGGACGCTGGCGGTCGAGGTCGTCTACAAGGAACAGGAAGAGTGGGAGACCGCCTGGCAGAAGTACTACCATCCGATTGAGGTGAGCGACAACCTGATCATCGTCCCCGAGTGGGAAAAGGTGGACCTAAAGCCCGGGCAGAAGCAGCTGCTTTTAAACCCCGGCATGGCCTTCGGCACCGGCGGCCACAACACCACCCGGCTGGTCCTCTCGATGATGGATAAGCTGCCGCTAAAAGGCGTCCGGGTGCTGGACATGGGCTGCGGCAGCGGGATTTTGTCGATCGCGGCGCTGCTTTTGGGAGCCGGAGAGGTGACGGCGGTGGACATCGACCCGCTGGCGGTCAAGATCGCCGGGGAAAACGCCGGCTTAAACGGTGTCGGCGACGGGCGGCTGTCGGTGATCGCCGGGAATGTGCTGACCGATGATGCGCTGGCGGACAAGCTGGCGGCCGAGCCGGTCGATTTAATCCTCGCCAACATCGTCGCCGACGTGCTGATCGGGATGGCGCCCCTCTTTGCCCGCTGCCTGAAGCCGGGCGGCTGCCTGATCGTCTCCGGCATCATCACCGAGCGGGCGGAAGAGGTGCTTTCGGTCCTGCGGGAAAACGGCTTTGCAGTCGCCGGCCAGCAGGAGGAAAACGGCTGGTGCGCCGCCCGGCTCAGCCGGTGAGGATAAACGGGAACAGAAAACTCCCCGGATGGGCGCGCATTGGCGTCCCATCCGGGGAGTTTTGGCTCTATTTTATCTGTTCAGCAGCTCGCCCAGCAGTTTTTTCAGCCGCTCCGCCGCTTCGGCGGTGTTTTCATGGTCGTTAAAGGCAGTGAGCCGGAAGAACCCTTCGCCGTTCTTGCCAAACCCGGCGCCCGGCGTGCCGACGACCCCGGCCCTTTCCAGCAGCAGGTCGAAGAAGTCCCAGCTCTTCATCCCGCAGGGGCACTCCATCCAGATATAGGGGGAGTTTTTGCCGCCGGTGTAGCGGACGCCGAGGGAATCGAGGGTATTGGCGAGGACTTTGGCGTTCTGGCGGTAGTAG
Source organism: uncultured Clostridia bacterium (assembly GCA_944388825.1). Taxonomy (GTDB): domain Bacteria; phylum Bacillota; class Clostridia; order Oscillospirales; family Ruminococcaceae; genus Faecivivens. Next base: position 2,313 of record CALXKG010000005.1, read on the forward strand.
TCGATGTTGGCTCTCGTCTGGGCCTGGCCCTCTGCGGTGAAGACCGCTTCCGCCCCCCGCTGGACGATATAGGGGACGCCGTTAAATTTGGTGGTCTGGCGGCGGAGCCAGAAACCGTTCAGCTCCGCCCCCTCCCGGATGAGCGCCTTGGGGACAACCGTATAGCCGCAGCGTGTGCCGGTGAAGCCGGCGGTTTTGGAGAAGGAACAAAACTCAATCGCCACTTCCTTTGCTCCTTCGACCTCGTAGATCGAGCGGGGAAGGGCATCATCGGTAACAAAGCACTCATAGGCGGCGTCAAAGAGGATGACGGCGTCTTTCTTCTTTGCGTACTCGACCCAGGTTTTCAGCTGGTCGTGGGTATAGACCGCGCCGGTGGGATTGTTGGGGGAGCAGATATAGATGATGTCGGCATCGACCGACTCATCGGGCATCGGCAGGAACCCGTTTTCCGCCGTCGCGTCGGCATAGACGACCTTCCGGCCGGCCATGACGTTGGTGTCGACATAGACCGGGTAGACGGGGTCGGGGATAAGGACAGTGTTGTCTTTGCCGAAGAGGTCGAGGATGTTGCCGACGTCCGATTTCGCGCCATCGCTTACAAAAATCTCATCCATCTGAAGGGTGACGCCCTTCTTTTCATAATACCGGGCGATCGCCTCCCGCAGGAAGTCGTACCCCTGTTCCGGGCCGTAGCCGCGGAAGGTCTCCTTGACCCCCATTTCAGCGCTTGCCTTCTCAAGGGCCGAGACGACGGCGGGGCAGAGGGGGAGGGTGACGTCGCCGATGCCGAGGCGGATAATCGACTGGCCGGGGTGGGACGTCTGGTAGGCGGAGACTTTGTGGTTGATGTCGGTGAAGAGGTAGCTCTTTTCCAGATCAAGGTAGTGGCGGTTGATTTTCATGATGGCTTCTCCTTTAAAATCATTACTCTCTTTTTCAGGCGAGGTGTTTCCACCCCGCCTTTTTCTCTATTTTTATTTGTCAGGATAACGGGTTATTTCCCCGCTTTTTCGTCCGCCTTTTTCAGCGAAGCGGCGATGAAGCGCTTAAAGAGCGGGTGGGCGCGGTTGGGGCGGGACTTGAACTCGGGGTGGAACTGGACGCCGATATAGAAGTCCCGGTCGGTGATCTCGACCGTTTCGACCAGCCGTCCGTCGGGGGAACTGCCGGAGACGGTCAGCCCGGCGTCCTCGATCTGCTTGCGGAACTGGTTGTTGAATTCGTACCGGTGGCGGTGGCGCTCGCCGACTTCCGCCCGGCCGTAGGCCTCGAACATCCGGCTCCCCGCCTTGATGACGCAGGGGTAGCGCCCCAGCCGCATCGTGCCGCCTTTGGGGAGGTTGCCCTGCTGGTCGGGCATCAGGTCGATGACGCAGTAGGGGTTTTCGGGCGTAAACTCGCGGGAGTTGGCGCCCGTGAGGCCGCAGACGTTGCGGGCAAACTCGATGACCGCGATCTGCATCCCCAGGCAGATGCCGAAGTAGGGGACGTTATGCTCCCTGGCGTACCGGCAGGCGGAGATCATCCCCTCGATGCCGCGGTCGCCGAAGCCGCCGGGGAGGATGATGCCGTCGGCGGAACCGAGGTAGTCCGCCGCGTTCTCGTCTGTGATCTGCTCGGAGTCGACCCAGTCGATCTCCACCTTTGCGCCGTTTTCATACCCGGCGTGGGCCAGCGCCTCGGCGACCGACAGGTAGGCGTCGTGCAGCTGGACGTATTTGCCGACCAGCGCGATCTTGACCGGCCGGGTCGCCTTTTCGATCCGGTCCAGCATCGCGGTCCACTCGGAGAGGTCGCAGCGGTCGTAGTGGATGTTCATCTTGCGGCAGACGATATCGGCCAGGTGGCTCTCCTCCAGCATCATCGGGGCCTGGTAGAGGACCGGCAGCGTCCGGTTCTCGATGACGCAGTCCTTTTCGACGTTGCAGAAAAGGGCGATCTTGTCCTTGACGCTCTGGTCGATCGGCTCGTCCACCCGGGCGACGATGATGTCGGGGCTGATGCCGAGCCCCTGCAGCTCCCGGACCGAGTGCTGGGTCGGCTTGGTCTTATGCTCGTTGGAGCCGGAAATGTAGGGGACAAGGGTGACGTGGATAAAGAGGCAGTCGTCCCGGCCGACCTCGTGGGAGACCTGGCGGATCGCCTCCAGGAAGGGCTGGGACTCGATGTCGCCGATCGTGCCGCCGATCTCGGTGATGACGACGTCCGCCTGGGTCTTCTGGGCGACCGAGTAGATGAAGCTCTTGATCTCGTTGGTGATGTGGGGGATGACCTGGACGGTCGAGCCCAGGTATTCGCCGGCGCGCTCCTTGTTGAGGACGTTCCAGTAGACCTTGCCGGTGGTCAGGTTGGAGAAGCGGTTTAAGTCCTCGTCGATAAACCGCTCGTAGTGGCCGAGGTCGAGGTCGGTCTCGGCACCGTCCTCGGTGACGTAGACCTCGCCATGCTGGTAGGGGCTCATCGTCCCGGGGTCGACGTTGATGTAGGGATCCAGCTTCTGGGCCGCGACGGTCAGGCCCCGGCATTTGAGCAGCCGTCCTAAAGATGCCGCCGTAATGCCTTTGCCCAGTCCGGATACAACGCCGCCGGTTACGAATATATATTTAGCCATCGGTTTTCTTCGGGCTGTACGTTTTTACAGCCCTTACCTCCTCTTTATGATATTCTTTTTGCAGCACCGCCGCTTGCGGGACGGTATGGTTCAGGGGTTTAAATGCCGTAATCGGAAAGCTCGACACTGCCGGTGAAGGCGGTCACTGCCGGTCCGGTCATATAGACGGTTTTACCGGTATAGCGGATGACAAGGTCGCCGCCCCGCAGGTGGACCAGCACATCCTCGCCGATTTGGCAACGGCCGTTTAGCACCGCCGCGACGGCCGCCGCGCAGGTACCGGTTCCACAGGCCCAGGTCTCCCCGCTGCCGCGCTCCCAGACCCGCATTTTCAGGGTCTTTCCGTCCAGCTGCTGGATAAATTCGGTGTTGACGCCTTCCGGGAAGGCGGGATGATGCTCAAAGAGCGGGCCGATTTTTGCAAGGTCTAATTCCATTGGGTCGAAATCGATGAAGACGACTGCATGGGGGTTGCCCATCGAGACGCAGGTGACTTTATATTCCTTCCCGTCCACGGTGAGCGGGGCCGAGACGGCTTGTTCACCCGGAAAGTCCGCCGGGATTTCTTTTGGCGTGAGGACCGGCGCCCCCATGTCGACGGTGGCGGCGACGGCCCTGCCGTCCTCCGCCTGCATCCGGAGGGTTTTGATGCCGCTTAAGGTCTCGATGGTGATCGTGTCCTTCCGGGCGATGCCGCTGTCGTAAACGTATTTTCCGACACACCGCACCCCGTTGCCGCACATCTTTCCTTCGCTGCCGTCGGCGTTGAACATCCGCATCTTCGCGTCCGCTTTATCCGATGGGCAGATGCAGATCATCCCGTCGCTGCCGATGCCGAAATGCCGGTCGGAAAGGGCAATGGCCGCTTTTTCAAAGTCAAAGGCCGGCGTTTTGAACATATCGACATAGATATAGTCGTTGCCGCAGCCGTGCATTTTTGTAAACTGGATTTCCATTGGCGGGCCCCCCTTACGCCCTGTGGGCGTCCATCAGGGCGGTGAACTCGTCGAACAGGAAGCCGGTATCGTGGGGGCCGCCGCAGGCCTCCGGGTGGAACTGGACGGTGAAGGCGGGGAAGCTGGTGTACTGGATCCCCTCGCAGGTGCCGTCGTTGGCGTTTACATAGCGCATCTCGCCGCCTTCGGGCAGGCAGCCGGTATCGACCGCATAGCCGTGGTTCTGGCTGGAGACGTATACCCGGCCGGTCAGCAGGTTTTTGACCGGCTGGTTGGCGCCCCGGTGGCCGTATTTGAGCTTGACCGTCCTGCCGCCCCGGGCGAGGGCCAGAAGCTGGTGCCCGAGACAGATGCCGAAGATGGGCAGGCCGCTCTCCGAGACCTTCCGCAGCTCCCCGATGATGCCGGTGTTTTCGGCAGGGTCGCCGGGGCCGTTGGAAAGCATGACGCCGTCGGGCTTCAGGGCCAGCAGCTCTTCCGCCGTCGTTTCCGCCGGCAGGACGGTCACTTCACAGCCGCGCTTGACCAGCTCCCGTTCGATGTTCATCTTGGCGCCAAAGTCCCACAGGGCGACCTTATAGCGGGGCTCCCCTTCGGGGGAGAGGGTGTAGGCCTTGCCGGCCGAGACCGAGCCGACCGCGTCTTTGACCAGATAGGAACGGATCTCCTCCATATCGGCGTCGGAAGGGTCGGTGGTGATCCGGCCGTTCATGACCCCGTGCTCCCGGATGATGCGGGTCAGGGCCCGGGTGTCGATGCCGTAGAGGCCGGGGATGCCCGCCTCCTTGAGGTAGTGGTCCAGATCCCCTTCGCAGCGGAAGTTGGACGGGTGCTCGCATACCTCCCGGACGATATAGCCCTTGAGGGCGGGGGCGGCGCTTTCAAAGTCCGCCGGGATGACGCCGTAGTTGCCGATCAGCGGGAAGGTCTGTACGACGATCTGCCCGTAGTAGCTGGGGTCGGTCAGCGTCTCGAGGTAGCCGGTCATTGCGGTGGTGAAGACGACTTCGCCGGTCACCGCGCCCTCGGCGCCGAAGGATTTCCCTTCGAAGACTTTGCCGTTTTCGAGGATGAGGTATGCTTTCTTGTCCATCTTATTTGACCATTCCTTTCAGGGTTATTGGTTTATGAAACGGGCGTTTGGCCGCCCGGAGTTGTCAGAATGGGGAACCGCCGCTTTCAAACTGCCCTTTGGCGGGCTCGCCGCCGGGGTCGGCCGGGTAGGAGCCGGTGAAGCAGCCGGTGCAGAAAGGGAGGGCGCAGCCGGCGCAGGCGGCCTGCAGCCCCTCTGCGCTGATGTACCCCAGCGTATCCGCCCCGATCTTCCGGCAGATGCCGGAGAGCGGGAGCCGGTTTGCAATCAGGTTTTCCGGGCTGTCGATGTCGGTGCCGAAGTGGCAGCTGTGGGTAAAGGGCGGGGAGGATATCCGCAGGTGGACTTCCTTTGCGCCGGCCTCCTTCAGGCTGTGGATGATGCGGGCGGAGGTGGTGCCCCGGACGATCGAGTCGTCTACCAGCACGATCCGCTTGCCTTTTACATGGCTGGCGAGGGGGTTCAGCTTCAGCCGGACCGCCGCGTCCCGCTGGGCCTGGGAGGGGAAGATAAAGCTGCGGCCGATATAGCGGTTTTTGACAAACCCTTCCCCGTAGGGGATGCCGCTCTCCTCCGCGTACCCCAGCGCCGCTTCCAGCCCGGAATCGGGGACGCCGCAGACCATGTCGGCCTCTGCCGGGTGTTCCCGGGCGAGGGTACGGCCCATCTCCACCCGCGCCTGGTAGACGCTGAGGCCGTCCAGTGTGGAGTCCGGGCGGGCAAAATAGACGTATTCGAAGATGCAAAGCCCTTTTTGCCGCCCTTCCAGCACCATCCGGCTCTCCAGATTGCCGTTTGCGTCGATCGAGATCAGCTCTCCCGGCCGGATGTCCCGGACAAACCGGAACCCGGCGCTTTCCAGCCCGCAGGACTCGCTCGCCACCGCATAGCCGTCCCCGTTTTCCCCGAGGCAGAGGGGCCGGAAGCCGGTCCCGTCCCGCAGGGCGATCAGCTTCCCCTGGCTGGAAAGGATGACGAGGGAGAACGCCCCCCGCAGCTGCCGGGCGGCCGCTGCGGCCGCGTCCTCGATCGAAGCGCCTTTGAGCGCCTCCCAGGCGATCAGGTCGGAGACCGCCTCGGTGTCGCTGGTGGCGGCAAAGCTGCACCCCAGCCGGGCAAGCGTTTGGCGTATCGCGGCGGCGTTGACGATATTGCCGTTGTGGGCGGTGGCGATCCGGCCTTTCAGGTATTCGGTGACCATCGGCTGGGTGTTTTTCCGGGCGTTTACGCCGGTGGTGGAATAGCGGACGTGGCCGATCGCCATCCGGGCGTCCGGGAGCTTTTGCAGTGCCTCCCGGCTGAACACCTCGCTGACCAGCCCGACATCCTTGTGGTAGAGGATGCTGCCGTCCCGCAATGCCGCGATGCCGGCCCCTTCCTGCCCCCGGTGCTGGAGGGCGAGCAGGGCGTTGTAGGCGATGCCCGCCGCTTCGCCCGTGCGGGTGAATACGCCGAAAACACCGCACTCTTCCCGCGGTTTTTCCTGTTCTCTGTACATAAAATCCAATCCCCTTTGGAATAAGCCGGCCGAAGTTTTTTATCTGTTTTCGTACCGGCGGATAACCTCCCGCGCGACCGTGATCTTCGGGACGCGCAGGTCCATCGCCCGTTTTTCAATATACCGGTGGGCTTCCGGTTCCGACAGGCCCTGGAACTGTATCAGCAGCCATTTGGCCCGGTCGGTCAGGCGGATCTCTTCGATTTTATCTTTTAACCGCCTGTTTTCGTTTTGCAGGGCGGAGAGGCGGCTAAGCTGCCCACAGGCGATCCGCACCGCCCGTTCAAAGGACTCGCGGCTGAGCGGCTTTTGCAGCACCAGCACCCCTTCCGGCTCCGCCTCTGCGGCGGCCGCCGGGTACTGTTCGGCCTTGATCAGCAGGATCGCGCCGCTGAGCGCGGCGGCCGCCTGCACCGTCAGCTCGATCCCCGGTTCGTCCGGGAGCGGGGCGTTGACAATGAGCAGCGTATAGCCGTTTTCACTCATCATCCGCCGCGCCTCGCTGCCGGTGGCGGCGGTGTGGAGGATGCGGGGGGCGAAGGGCCGGAGCAGCCCCGAGAGGGTTTTGCGGACGTTTTCCGCCCCGGCGGCGATGAGTATGCTTTCCATCGTCCGGGATCCTTAGTAGTTGCGGAAAAAGGCGGGGAACTGTACGGGCCCGTATTTTTCCGGCTGGCGGGCCGCCTGTTCCCGTTTGCAGCGGAAGTACCGCGACGAAAGCCCCGGCGGCAGCGCCTGCGCCACCAGCGCGGAGCGTTCCGCCGCCTGCAGGGCGGCGGGCAGGCTGTCCGGCAGTTTTGCCCCGCCGCCGTCCGCCGGGCGGAGGGGGAGGCACTGCCGGATGCCCTGGAGCCCCGCTTCCAGAATCAGCGCGAAGGCGAGATAGGGGTTGCAGCAGGGGTCGGGGCTGCGCAGCTCGACCCGCGCCTCCTCCCCCAGCGCCGGGGGGACGTAGAGGATCTGGGGGGACGCGGCGTTTTTCGACCATCCGGCCTGCCGGGGGACGGAGCCGTCCCGCAGCCGGTCGTAGGAGCCGGGGAGCGGGTTAAGGAAAGCGGTGATGCCGGGCGCCTCCCGCAGCACCCCTTCGACAAAGCTCTCGGACACCGGGTCGTGGAGGCCGTCGGCCGCGTGGATGATGTTTTTGCCCTCCCGCACCAGCGAGAGGTTCAGGTGCATCCCGCTGCCGCATTCATCCGGCAGGGGTTTGTGGAGGAAGCTGGCGTAAAGGCCGTGTTTGCCGGCGATCGCCTTGACCGCCGCCCGGAAGGCGAGGAGGTTGTCGGCGGCCGAGAGGACGTCGGAAAACCGGAAATCCACCTCGTTCTGCCCCGGCCCCGCCTCGTGGTGGGAGCTTTCGGGGCTGAGGCCCATCTCTTCCAGCGTCAGGCAGATCTCCCGCCGGACGTTCTCGCCCCGGTCCAGGGGATACATATCGGCGTAGCCGGCATAATCGTGGGGGATGAGGGACGGCCCGCCGTCCCCGTCCGTCTTGAAAAGGTAGAACTCGCATTCGGTCCCCACCTGGCAGGAAAGCCCGAGCCGGGCGGCGCGGGCGGCCGACTGCCGGAGCAGCGACCGGGCGCAGCCTTCGTAAGGGGAACCGTCCGCCGTGACGATATCGCAGAAGAAACGGACGACCCGCCCTTCCGCCGGCCGCCAGGGCAGGGCGGAAACGGTGCCGGCATCCGGCTTGAGGTAGAGGGCGTGGGGGGCCTCTTCAAACCCTTCGACCGCCTGCTGTTCAAAGCGGATCCCCTCGGTAAAGGCGCGTTCCAGTTCGCCCGGCATGATGCTGACGTTTTTGGGGACGCCGCTTAGGTCGCAGAAGGTGAGACGGATGAATTTAACGTCGTTTTCTCTGATGAAGGAAAGTACTTCGGAAATGGTATTGTCCGTCGCAAACACGTCCTTTCCTGTTCTGCCGGGGGGTATACATTCTTAAATGTATTTTACCACAATCTCCGGCCTCCCGGCAAGGGATATTTTACTACATTGGCGGCGGCGGGAGAGATTTGTACTGTTTATACAAAAGCGGGGGAAGAAAAAGAAGGGTTACTGGAAAGGGGAGAAACGGCAAAACCGGCCCTCCCCCGGCTTTGCGGGAAAAGGGCCGGTTTGGGGATTACGGGCTGTGCCGCGGCTCTGCGCCCGGCAGCGGCGGTTTCCCATTTTCCCGGTTCCAGCGGCCTAAGTAATAGTAAATGCCCATGGCCAGCGCTTCCAGCGTCCAGCAGACCGACAGCGACCAGTGGATCCCGTTCGCCCCCAGTATGGAGGAGAGCAGCCAGGCGGTGGGGACCCGCCCGAAAAACATCGACAGGATACTGACCAGCATGGGGACAAAGGTCTTCCCGCATCCCCGGACGACGCCGCTGTAGATGTTGAAAAGGGCCATCATGATGTAAAAGGGCGCGACGATGCGGAATTTGTCCATACCGGCGGCCACCACCGCCTCCTCCCCGGTGAAGAGCCGCAGCGGCCAGCTTCCGAAAAAGAACAGGAAGGCCGAGATGGCGGCGGAAAGGGTGCAGGAGACCGCCAGCGTCGAACGGACGCCCGCTTTGATCCGGCTGCGCCCGCCGGCTTCCAGGTTTTGCGCGACAAAGACGGTGACCGCCGTCCCGAAGGTCGACATGGGCATGGTGCAGAAGGAATCCACCTTGATGACGGCGGTGTTCGCGGCGATGACGACCGGGCCGAAGCCGTTGAGCAGGGCCTGTACGATCAGGTTGCCGATGGAGGACAGCGCGTTCTGAAAGCCGATCGGCAGGCCGAGGCGCAGGATCTTGACCAGCACCGGCCGGTCGATCCGGAAATTGGCCCGGTTGAGGGAAAGGCCGGCATGGCCGTGGTTGATGCGGTAAAAGCCGAAGGCGACCGAAACCGCCTGCGCGATCAGCGTCGCCCAGGCCGCCCCGGCGACGCCCCACTGCAGCACGGCGACAAACACAAGGTCCAGCAGGATATTCAGCAGGCAGGAGATCAGAAGGAAAAGGAAAGGGGTAAAGGAATCCCCGGCCCCCTGCAATATGCCGGTGAAGACGTTGTACAGCATCAGGAAGACAATGCCGCCGAAGGTGATCCGCATATAGGCCGCCGCCGCGTCAAAGATCTCCGCCGGCGTCTGCAGCAGCCGCAGCAGCGCCGGGGTCAGCAAGAGGCCGGCCGCCGTCACGGCGGCGGCGATCAGGACCATGAGCGCCGTGACGGTGCCGGTGACCCGGGAAAGCTCTTTCCACCTTTTCCCGCCGTAGGCCTGCGAGACGAGGACGCTGGTCCCGGCCGACAGCCCGAGAAAAAAGGAGATCATCAGGTTGATGATCGGGCCGCTGGCGCCGACCGCCGCCAGCGCGCCGCTTCCGACAAAGTTGCCGACGACAATGGAATCGACGGTGTTGTACAGCTGCTGCAGGATATTGCCCAGCAGCAGCGGGACCGAGAAGGCCAGGATTTTGGCAAGCGGGCTGCCCTCTGTCAGGACGACGCTTCCCGAAAAGAAACGGCTTTTCGTTTTCATTGGAACTCCTCCTTGCTTTTTTTCAGTTCCATTATAAAAGCCGGAAAGCCGCCTGTATACGATAAAATCCGGGGAAAATGGCCAGTTTTGCGCAATCGGGGAGGCATAAGCCGCCCGCCGGGCGTGCGGGAGGAGAAGTTCTGCCGCCGGCAGACGGCTGCCCGGCCACGGGAAGATGCGGGCCGGCGGGTTGTGTAAGTCCCCGCCGGAAAGGCCCGCCTGCCGTCTTTCCGGCGCGTTTTTCAGGGGAAAATGGGCGGAAAAAACCGGAAAAGGAAAAAATGGACGGATTTTACCAGCCGGGATATCCGTCAAATACAACAAATGCCGGCAATTCTTATAGACATTTTTGGCGCTTCCTGTTAGCATATGGGCAGAAGGCGGCGATCACCGTCTGGAGGACCTTCGCCAGATCCCGGGCGCCGGCCGGATGCCGGACGACGGGAAATCCACAATGAGAGGAGCCGATATCTATGACAGGCGACAGCAGAGCCGTTCCCAAACGGCGGGCAGCGGGGGCAGGGGCCGGGAAAAAAAGGGGCCTTCTGTATGAACTGAAAGTGAACCGTGTCCTTTTCCTGATGCTGATCCCGGCGGCCGTTTATTTCATCCTCAACAACTACCTGCCGATCTTCGGGATGTACCTCGCGTTCACCCGCTTCAACTTTGCCGACGGCATCTTCCGCAGCCCGTTTATCGGGCTGGAGAACTTCCGGTTCCTGTGGGAATCCGGCAAGCTGGTCAAGCTGACGGTCAACACGGTCAGCTACAACCTCGCGTTTATCCTGATCGGCAACTTCATGCAGATCGCCTCGGCGATCCTGCTCAGCCGGCTGGGCAGCAAAGTCTTCAAGAAGATCACCCAGTCGGTCATGTTCCTGCCGTACTTTGTCTCGTATGTTATTTTAAACGTCATAGTCTATAACCTTTTCAACTATGACCTGGGGTTCTTTAACGGCATCCTGCAGTCCCTGGGCCAGGAGCCCTATGATTTCTACAATACGCCCGGTATCTGGCCGGTCATCCTGGTTATCCTGTATATTTGGAAACAGGTCGGATACGGCACGGTCATCTACCTGGCGACCATTACCGGCATCAGCCCGGAGCTTTATGAGGCGGCGGAGATCGACGGGGCGAACGTCTTCCAGCAGATCCGGTTTATCACGGTGCCGCTGCTGGTCCCGACCTTTATCACCCTGCTGCTGTTCAGCCTGGGCGGCATCATGAAGGGGCAGTTCGACCTGTTTTATCAGGTGATCGGCAACAACGGCGTCCTCTACGACGCCACCGATATCCTGGATACCTTTGTCTACCGCTCGCTCAAACAGGATTTTGACGTCGGGATGAGCACGGCGGCCGGCGTTTACCAGTCGATCTTCGGTTTTATCGTCATTATGGTCTCCAACGCGCTGATCAAACGGAACCATCCGGAACAGGCGCTGTTTTGACGGAAAAGAGGTGTACAGGATGACCATTACCCATGCAAAGCCCGCCGCGGCGGTGAAGATCCGGCGGACGCCGTCCCAGCTGGCCTTCAATCTGATTGCCTATACCATCATTCTGCTGCTGAGCATCTTCTGCCTTTTCCCGCTGGTCATGATCGTGTCCGGGTCGTTTACGGAAAACGACACCCTTCTCCGGGAAGGGTACCGGCTGATACCCTCCAGGTTTTCGACCGCTTCCTACCGGGAGCTGTTTAAATACCCGGACTCCATCCTCCGGGCCTACGGCACGACGATCGTATGTACGGTGGTGGGGACGGCGCTGGGGCTGCTGATTATCAGCATGACCGGGTATGTCCTGCAGCGCAAGGACTTTAAGTACCGCAACGTCTTCTCCTTCCTGATCTATTTCACGACGATCTTCGGCGGCGGCATGGTGCCGTGGTATATCATGCTGTCCAAATACCTGCATATGAACAACACCTTTGCCGCCCGTGTTTTCCCGATCCTGATGAGCTCGTTCCTGATCATCCTGATGCGGACCTTCATCTCTTCCTCCTGCCCGGTGGAGATCATCGAGTCGGCCAAGATCGACTCGGCCGGGGACTTCCGGATCTTCTGGAACATTGTCCTGCCGATCATCGGGCCGGGGCTTGCGACGGTCGGACTGTTCCTCGCGCTTTCCTACTGGAACGAGTGGTACCTGACGTCGCTGTTTATTACCAAGCGGGATATGTACAGCCTGCAGTACTACCTGTACGACCTGCTCAACAGCGCAAAGTTCGCCCAGGAGATGGGGATCGCGACCGGGGCGGAAAAGCTGCCCAGCGAATCCATCAAGATGGCGATGGTCGTCATTGTCACCGGGCCGATGATCCTTCTGTACCCCTTTGTCCAGAAGTACTTTGTCACCGGCATCGCGATCGGGTCGGTCAAAGGCTGATCAAGCATCTTTCCGGGGAGCGTATGGTTCGGCGTATGGTTCGGCATATGGTTCGGTACCGGTCCGGCTTCCCGGCTCTTACAGGCCATCTGGAAACTCTGTTTCCGCAACGTATAAACGACAGGAGGCATTTACCATGAAAAAAGCGTTATGCGCACTGCTCATCTCCATCCTCGCGGTATCGTCCTTTGCGGGCTGCGGCGGCGGGACCGGCGGATCGGACGGCGGCTCTTCCGGCGGGACGGAAACGTCCGGGACCGTCAGCGCCGATACCTCCGAAAAGGTCCACCTGGTCATGTGGACTTCCGGTACCGCTTCCCGGGACCATGAAAAGGTGGCGGAAGAACTCAGCAAGCTGGCCGAACGGGATTTAAACGCCACGCTGGAATGGAACCGGTACCCGGATATCCAGAAGCTGAACCTGCTGCTGACGTCGGGGGAAAAGATCGACCTGATCTATACCGCCAACTACCAGAACTACGCCGTTTATGCGGCCAAAGGGGCGTTTAACCCGCTGGACGAGCTGATCCCCGCGGTATCGCCGGCCCTGGACGAGTATGTGTCCGACGAGATGTGGGACGCGACCCGGGTAGAAGGGTCGATCTACATGGTGCCCTGTATGTGGCCGGAATATGTCCCCTACGGGTTCCTGTGGCGGGAAGACCTGCGGAAAAAGTACGACCTGCCGGAGATCGACTTAAACGACCTTTCGACGGTCGAGGCGTATCTGGACTGTATCATGGAAAACGAGCCGGGCATGAAACCCCTGGCGGAGATCGTCTCCTCTTACGGCTCCCTCGGTTCCCATTTTACCACCTGGGAATTTCTGGATTACAAGTACACCTGGGCGGATTTCCGCGTCCCCTACGGGCTGTATATTGATTATTACGACCCCACCAACGTCATAAACTGGTGGGAAACGGAGGATTTTGCCGAAGATATGCGGCTGTTCAAGTCCTGGGCGGATAAAGGCTACTGGTCCAAGAGCTCGCTGGCCAATACCGAAGCCAAACAGGACCAGTTTGAGGCGGGTACGCTGGCGGCCGACCTGGCGTTCAACTCGCCGTCCGGCTATGCCAACCTAGTCGCCCGGATCGAGGTTTCCCATCCCGACTGGGAGGTCGGCTGGTACCCCTTCTACCGCGCCAAACAGCTGGCGACCCCCAACCATGCGACGCAGAACGGGATGTCCATCCCGATCTCGTCCGACAACCCCGAGCGGGCGGTCATGCTGCTGGAGAAACTGACGCTGGACGAAGAATGGTACGATCTTTCCCAGTATGGGATCGAAGGGGAGCACTATACCCGCACCGAGGACGGGTATTATGAGTCGGTCGGGGAGGCTTCCGCCTCCGGGTTCGCCAGGGAGGCCGGCAACCTCTGGTGCACCCGCAACACGGAGTTCATGCTTTATCCGGAGACCACCGCCACGATCCTGACCGATCTGAACGCGGAATTCGACACCTATGCCCATCCCAATATCTGGACCGGTTTTTCGGAGGATACGGAGCCGTACCAGACGGAAAAGGCGGCTCTGGCCAACGTCATCACCCAGTACCTTCCCGCGATCCAGGCCGGGCTGGTGGACGATATCGACGCCTCGATCGACGAGTTCCTGGAAAAAGCCGAAGAGGCGGGGTTTTCCAAAGTCCGTGAAGAATATACCAACCAGTGGCTTGCCTATGTCGAGGAGATGGGCCTTGCCGAATAAGGTCGTTCCCGGCCCGACACTTTCGCTTTTTTCATAAATTTGCTATAATGATTTTGCCGGGACAGAAGCAATTTTGTGCAGAAAAACGGTAAATGAAGTTTCGATTTAGGAGAAAAGCGATGAAAAACAAACGGGGATACTCTTTCAAAAAGCTGAAAGGGACGATCGTCACCCTCTCGCTCGTCTGTGTGACGGTGTGCGCCGTCGTGTTTTACCATTTATCAGGAGGTGCAAAAGCGCGCCGGGCAGGAAGGGTACCTGCTCTGCGCGATCGGCGGGGAGAAGTACCTGGTCTCCTTCTTCAAGCCCGGCAGCGAAAGCTGGCAGTATATCCGGCTCACCCCCTATAAACAGATCATCGGGGAGATCGACCAGTCGATCCGGATCCTGCTGCTGGTGGGGGCGGTGCTGATCCTGCTGGGGTCCGCCATATCCTACCTGCTATCCCTGCGGATCTCGGCGCCCATCCGGACGATGCAGGAAAATGTGCGGGAACTGGAACAGGAGGCGCGGGAAAACCGTCTGGCGACCCGTCAGCACAAGCTGCAAAACCTCCTGTACGGGTACGCGTCGCCGGCGGCCCTTCTGGCGGACGGGACGCTGGAGGCCCTGCAGGGGGATGAAAACGGGACGACCTACCTGCTCTGCCTGATAAAACTGCGGGGGCAGCGGGCGCTGCACAAGATGCACGACACCGGCGGCAGGAGTCTTCTGCGCTACGCCGTTTTAAACGTCGCCTCGGAAATTTTCGCGCAGGCTTTCCGGACGGAGCCGGTCGACATGGGCGGGGCGGGGTACCTGGCGGTCATCCTCTCTGCGCCGGATGAAAAGTGGAAGCTCTTTTCGTCCCGGGAAAACCTTTTCCCCATCCTGATGGAGACGGCGGATTCCATCCGGCAGGCGCTGGGGCTGGAGATCAACTGCATTGTCAGCGAGCCCTTTTCCGCGCTGGAGGAGATCAGCAGCGTCTACGCCCTGACCCGGGAAGCGGCGCTCCACTGCATCTTTTACCCGGCCGGGACGCCGCTCTTTGCCGGGGAGATCCTGGGGAGCCGGGAGCGGTTTACCTATCCGCAGGCGCAGGAAGACCGGATGGTGGAGGCGATCCTGCACGGGCGGGAAGAAGAGGCCTGCCGCCTGATGCGGGAGATCCTGAACGGGACCGGGCGGTACCCTTTTTCCGCGGCGACGCTGGCCTGCTCCCACCTTTCCCTTGCCATCTCCGGCATTGTGGAGGAGGTGCAGAAAAACCGCTTTATCGCGTTCCCCGAGAGCCTGCTGGCCCGGCTTTTTTCCTTCAGCGACCCGTATGAAGCGGAGTCGGTCGAGGAAATCGCGGAAGGCTTTTCCGATTCGATCCATACGATCATTGCGGCGCTGAACGACAAGCGGAGCGCGCGGTATACCGACCTGTTGCAGAAGATCGAACAGCTGCTGGAGGCGGGGTACCGGGACCCCGGCTGCTGCCTCGACAGCATCGCGGAGGAGGTCGGCCTGTCTTCCGCCTATGTGGGGAAGCTGTATAAGCGGTATACGCTGAAAAGTATTTCAGAATCCATTCTGGAGCTGCGGCTGGAAGAGGCGAAAAAGCTGCTGCGGGAAGCGCCGAAAATGACGGTGACCGAGATCGCAGAGCACACCGGTTTCAGCACCAACAGTTATTTTTCCAAGGTATTCCACAAAAAGATCGGCATGACGCCGAACGAGTACCGGAGTTTAAACCGTAAAGGAGGGATCGAATGAACGGGACCCATGCGCGGACGGGGACGCCCGCATCCAGTTCGCTGCGGACCATCAAGGTCACGTTTGCCGTGATCTATTTCCTGTTTATGCTGGCGCGGGCGGTTTTTGGGCCGTTTATCACGCTGTACTTGCAGGAAAAAGGGCTGTCGCCCGAGCAGATCGGGCTGGTAACCGGTATCAATTCCTTTGCCATCATCGTCACCCAGCCGGTCTGGGGGATCATTGCGGACAGAATCCAGTCGGTCAAAAAGACGCTGATCCTCTGCCTGGTCTGTCAGGCGGTTTTCGCCCTTTCGCTGCTGTTTGCCGGCAACCTGTTCCTGATCGCCGCGGCGTTTGGGATCTACACGTCCTTTTCCTCTTCGGAAGGGCCGCTGATGGATACCTGGGCGCTGACCAGCCTGCGGGACGCCGGCGACCCCAACGGGATGGGGCGGGTCAAGATGTGGGGCTGCATCGGCTTTTCCCTCAGCAGCGTCCTGTCCGGCATCTTCATCAGCCGGTATTCCACCAGCTCGATCATCCCGTTTTTTGCGGCGCTGCTTCTGCTGCTGGCGCTGTGTCTGCGGTTTATCCGGACCGAAACCGCGGCGGCGGGGAGCGTCAGGCTGCGGGATATGCAGCTGCACCGCATCCTGCGGGATAAGGCGTTTATGGTTTTCCTGGCCTACGTCTTTTTCATGCAGCTGGCCCACCGCGGTTCCTATACCTTTTATTCCCTGCTGATCAAACAGCTGGGCGGGACGGACGACCTGGTCGGGTATGCGAGCGCATTGATGTTCGTTTCCGAGGCGGCCGTCATGTTCCTCTCGCGGAAGATGCTTTCCAAAGGGCGGCCGGAAATGCTGGTGGTCGGGTCTTCCTTTGCCTTTATGCTTTGGCACCTGTTTTTAAGCCTGTCCAGCCATCCGGTCCATGTGGTGCTGTCCTGCCTGATGGACGGACCGTCCTTTGCGCTTTTTACGATCGGGTGCCTTTATTACATGGACAAGCTGGCGCCAAAAGAGATCCGGACCACCTATCAGACGGTCGCCTATGCCGTCTATTTCGGGCTGAGCGGGATCGTGGGCAATATGCTCAGCGGCTGGCTGATCGAAAATATGGGATACCGGACGATGTACTGGGTCGGGATCTCGATCACGCTGGCTTCTACGGTTGTATTCTGCCTGGTGCGGAAATGGATCCTGCCGGGTATGATCAAAACAGACAGAAAGGGTGCATGAAATGAACGCTGTTGTAATCACAGGGGCCGACCGCAATCTCGGCCTGGAAATGGCGCGGGAATTCCTGAAGCGGGACTGGACGGTCTATGCCGGACGGTATCTGATGGACCTGCCGCTGCTGGATGCGCTGCAGGCGGAATACCCGCAGCGGCTGAAGATCGTTCCGCTGGACGTCTCCAGTGAAGCGTCGGTCGCCCGGGCGGCGGAGGCTGTCGCGGCGGAAACCGGCAGGATCGATATGCTGATCCATAACGCCGCGGGGTTTGGGGACCATGCGGCGGGAGCCGGGGGTTCCATGGACTTTTCCAGCTTTATGGCCCCCTATAACATCAACTGCCTGGGGGCGGTCCGGATGGTGCGCGCCTTCCTTCCCCTGATGCAGGCGGGGATGAAGCGGCTCTGTTTCGTCTCATCCGAAGCCGGGGCGGTATCGGTCGCCCACCGGGATGCGATCTCCAGCTACTGTATGTCCAAGACCGCCCTGAATATGGCGGTCCGGCTGATGTTCAACAAGCTCCGGCCGATGGGGTATACCTTCCGGCTGTACCATCCCGGCTGGGTAAGGTCGGCGAAGATCGAGCACGCCGGGGAGAAGCCGCCGAGCTTTGAAGTAAACGGGAAGCTGATCGGCAAATTCTGGCCGTGGGAATCGGCGGCGTCGGCTGTCCCGCAGTTTATCGAGGACCGGGACTGGGAAGACCGGCTTGTGCTGATCGACAACGAAGGGGCCGCCTGGCCGTTTTAAGGGAGGGAACCGTATGAAAGGAAAAGTTTTGATTGCCGGAGCCGGCGACGCGGTGGGAAAGCGCCTGGCCGCGGATTTCCACCGGATGGGATACGCGGTGGCGGGGCTGCTGTTTTCCGCCGGAGAGCAGGCCCCGCCGGAACTGGAAGTCCGGCTGGAAGCGGACCCGCTTGACCATGCGCAGGTCAAAGAGGCGGCGGCAGCGCTGGGAAAGGCGTGGGACGGGCTGGATATCCTGGCGGTCAATGTGGACGGCACGCCGGCGAAGGACTGGAAGGATATCCTGGACGAACCGGATTATGCGCGGCTGAAATGGGCGTATGACTTTAATACGCTGGGGGCGCTGCGGATCATCGACGCCTTTTTCCCGCTGCTGGGAAAAGGGCGGGTCAGGCGGCTCTGCCTGGTCACGACGCGGGGGAGCAGCAACAACGATACCCGGGACTGCATCGACTTCCCCGGCCATATTTCCAGGGCGCCGCTCAATATGGCAGTCAATCAGCTGTTTAACAAATGGCGTCCGGAGGGGTATACCTTCCGCGTCTACTGCAAGGACCCGGAAGCCGGACCGGAGGCTGCCGGCGCGTTTGCGGCGGAATATTTTGCCCGCGGCCGGAGCAACGAGCCGGAATCCTATAAACACTCGGATGAAAACCGGCTGGTGATGCGGGACTGGATGAACATCGAAGTCCCGTGGTGAGCCGGAAGGCAGGATGGAGGTTATGGATATGAAAGTTTTGCTTCTTTGCGACGACCTGTGGCACCCCGGCGAGACAGTCCGGTATGGGCTGCAGTTCCTGGTGGATAGGGGAATCGCCCTGGACACGGTCATGGACGCGAAGGACATCGTCACTCCGGAGCTGCTGCGCGCCTACGACGCGGTCATCATCGCGAAGGGGAACGCGTTAAACGGCGCCAACAGTTCCGCCCCCTGGTTCGAAGAGGGGATTACCTATGTGAGCCCCGAAGGGTACAGGGCGTATGTGGAAGAGGGGGGCGCGATCCTGGCGCTGCACGCCGGCGTCACCTACTCGCCCGAGCGCTGCCCCGGTATGTCCAGCCTGCTGGGTACGCGGTTTAACGGCCACCCGCCCCAGTGCCCGGTGGAATTCCGGGTGACGGATCCGGCGCATCCGGTTATGCGGGGGATTCAGGGCTTTACCTTCCGGCAGGACGAGCATTACCGGCTGGAAGTCCTGGCCGGGGACGCGGAAGTCTTCTGTGAGACGGCGTCTTCCGCCGGGGTCTTCCCGGCGGGGGTGGCCCGGCAGATCGGGAAGGGAAGGGTCTGCGTCCTGACGCCGGGGCACAATGCCTTTGCGCTGAATGAGCCGGGGTATCAGCCGGTTATCATAAACGCGCTGGAATGGGTCACGGGAAAAACCTGAAAACAGCCCGGCGGGGATTCAAGTCCCCCGCCGGGCTGTTCAGTCTGCCGGTTATTTTACTGTACCCATACGCCGTCGGCGCCGACCGTATAGCCGTCGGGGGTGACGGTGCTGACCGCCATCCGGCCGGAACCGGTGAGGTAGTAGTAGTCGCCCTTCCAGAGGAGCCACGCGGACTTTTTCATCGCGCCGGAGCCGTCGAAGAAGTACCAGCCGTCGTCTGAGGCATACCAGAAATTGCAGGCCATCCCGCCCCAGTCGTAGAGGAAGTAAGTCTTGCCGTCGATCTCATAGAGGCCGTCCGCCCACATCCTGCCCGTATTTGATTTTCATCCCTTGTTCTTTTGAGAATAAAGTAATTCTTTGCTGCCAAATTGCTTCTTCTGACGGAATTTCCCCGAAATTTTTTCTGAAAAACCGTACCCCTATCATAGCACATTTCAAGGCAAAAGTGGTTATGCTGGCAGCATAAATTCCAGAGTATTTGTGCAATTTTCAGCAAAGTTTGTAGGAATAGACAAATATCAGTCCTGGCTTTTGCGCAGAATTTCATGATTTTCGGCCGCTTTTTTCCCTCCGGATATGGAAATTCCCGCCGTTTTTCGTCATAATGAAGAAAAACGACTGGGAGAATTTGCCATGGAGACACATATTTTAACCGATTCGGCCCTGCACCTGTTCCGCGCGGCGCTTATCCGCCGGGAGAAAACGCCGGCGACAATTGATAAATATATGCATGATATCCGGGAGTTTGCCGTCTGGACAAAGGGAAAGGCGGTCACGCCGGAACGGGCGGCGGCGTGGAAACACATTCTCGCGGAAAACTGGGAACCGGCTACGGTCAACTGCAAGATTGCAGCACTTAACGCGCTGTTTTCGTTTCTGGGCTGGGAGGACTGCCGGGTAAAGGCGCTAAAAATTCAGCGGAAAAACTTCCGGGAAGACGCGAAAGAGCTGACCCGGGATGAATTTATCCGCCTTGTGTCGGCGGCGGAACGGCGCGGCAAAGCGCGTCTGGCACTGCTGCTGGAAGCAATCGGTTCAACCGGCGTGCGGGTGAGCGAGATCCGTTACTTTACCGTCGAGGCGGCAAAGCGGGGGATCGCGGAGATCGCGCTGAAGGGAAAAATCCGGACGATCCTGCTGCCGGGGATACTCTGCCGGAAACTGCTGAAATATGCCCGGAAACAGAAAATCGCTTCCGGCGGGATTTTCCTCACCAGAAGCGGTAAACCGATTTCCAGAAA
>CALXKG010000006.1 GCA_944388825.1 uncultured Clostridia bacterium
CCGCTGCGCCTCCTCGGTGAGCCGCCCTTTGACCTGCCGGTCGATCCAGAGCGCCCCGTCGATCAGTTCCCGGTCGAGGGCGACCCCGCGGGCGTTGATCAAAAGGTCGGTCTCCCACTGCTTCTGGACAAAATCCGGAACCGGGAAGGGGGCGAGACGCCGCTCGATCTCCATCTCGGTCACGACGTCCTGCCGGTTGTATTCGGTAAAGAGCGCCCATTTGTCGGGGTCATCCCGGGGGAGACGCCGGTTCCCCGCTTTATCCGGGACGCAGAAATACTGGATGAGCGACTTCCCCGCCGCCATCTTCCGCTTGTCCTCCGCCAGGCCCAGTACCTTCCCCAGCGCCGCCAGCCCCGCCGGATAGCCGAGGTAGAGCCCGTGGAGCATCGTATCCCGCCACTGGGAGACCGGCAGCTCCCGCCCCAGGTACCGGCTGAGGCAGTACCACTCGAAGGCGGCGTTGTAGGCGTGCTTGCGGTAACGATCGTCCGTAAGGGCGGCGGCGAGCCATTCCGGCAGCTTATCGCCGCCCATCAGGTCGATCACCTCCACCGGCCCGCCGTCCAGGCTGTAGCCGAAGAGCAGGACGGCGAAATCCGGCGACTGGGCGTATTTATAGAGCCCGCATTTGCCGAGGTTGACGCTCGAATAGGTCTCGAGGTCGATGTTTAAATCGTGGGTCATGCTTTTCTAAAACCGCCGGTCAGCGGGTCGTAGACCATATCGGTCCCGGGGACCGCTGGGGCAGCGTCCGCCACAGGCTGAAAGGCCTCCGATACCGAGACCTGGCCGCCCAACGGCTCCCCATCCCGCACCTTCTGGACGCAGTTGAGGCCGCAGCCGATCCCCCGCTTGCCGGCGGCGTCGTAGGGGAAAAAGCTGATGTTGACGTTGGCGTAGCAGCCGGAGTAGACGTCGTCGGTGTCGATAATCGGCTGGACGTTCCGGTCAACGACCGGCGGCTTTGCCTTGCAGCTTGCGGTGAAGACCCAGTGGCCCCTGCACTCTTCGCCGAAGGGCTCGCCGTTGTCCCGCAGGCCATCGCCGTCGTGGATCGAGGAGGCGATCTTCGCCGGCAGGCGGCCACCCCACTTTTTGGCGATCCCCGCCTGCTTGGCGGCCTCCACCGCCCCGGTTATCGCCTCCATCGCCGCGGTGTTCCCCTTCGGCAGCAGGATGGTCACCGAATACTTCGGTTCCCCGCCGCCCTGGGGCGCCCGGGGTTCAAAGAGGTTGACGTAGGACAGACGGACGTTTCCGATGGTGACAGTGTTTGCATTCATAAGTCAATTCTCCTTTTCAGTCGGTAATGGGTGTAAAAGCTTGCTGCGGGTCATTTGTGGCGTAGGGTTCCCGCTTATCCGATGCCGGGACCAGCGCCGGAGCCCCCTTTGGCCGGATGACCAGCGGCCCCAGGATCGCCTCGAAGGCCTTTTTGCCGGTGAGGCTTTCCAGCTGTGCAAGTGTCTTCGGCTTCCGGTCATAGAGGAGGGCCTCTTCGTAACCGGCGGCGCGGAGGGCGTCAAGCGCCTTTGCCGGATCCTTAAACTTCCGGACGCTCCGCCCCTCGACCGCCTTCCAGCCGGGGATTTCCGTTCCTGCGAGGGTGAGCGACAGGGCGTATTCCTTTACCCCGTCGTACCACTGGGAAAGCGCCGCCCCCTCGGTCAGCGCCTGGGAAAGCTCTTCCGGCGTCATCCCGTCCGGCGGGCTTTTCAGCCGCCCCACCGCCAGGACCTTTCCGGCATACGCCCGGCAGGCCCCCTTCCCCCGGCAGAACCGGCACCAGTCCCCGGGGGTAAATTCCCCTTCCCCGGCGTAGGCGATCCGGGCGGTTGCCTTGCAGCGTTCCCCCCAGTCTTCCAGCGCCTCCCGGGGGAGGGTCTCGGACGTGACCGACTCCAGCCGCGGCTGGAAGATGGTCATCCGGACGGTGTCGACCCGGAAGATCTGGCCGTAGCGTTTCAGCGCCCCGAGGGCGTACAGCCGCATCTGCGGGTTCCCTTCGGCCGAAACGGGGACGCCCTTGCCGTATTTGAGGTCGATGATGTCCAGCTGCCCGCCGCCCAGTATGATGCAGTCGCCGGTCCCGGCCCCCTTTTCTTTTTTGATGATCCGGCGCCCACCGAGATCTACACTCTTGCCCTACCCGGCGCTCTTCCGATCTGCGGGAAATTCCCCTTCCCCGGCGTAGGCGTCGGTGCACCGCTCCATCTCGGCCGTGTAAAGCGGATGCTCCCGCAGTTTGGCCGCGGCCGTCTGGTAATCCGCCCGAGGGAGCGTCTTCGCCGCCTGATGCCGGACCTTCAGTTCCCCCAGCGCATGGGCCAGCGTCCCCTCGGCGGCTGCCGCCCCCGCGCTGTCCGGGAACTGCGCCTCAAACCGGGGCGCCCGGGTGCAGTGGAGCCAGCGGTGGGCGGAAGAGGGGGACAAAAGGGCATGGCCGGCCATCAGATCACCCCTCCCTGCTGCCGCAGGTCGCAGGCGAAGGCGGCGAGCCTGTCCGGGGTCAGGTCGTCGGCGCACTGGATGCCGTACTGCCCGAACAGCTGCAGGATGACAGCAGACTTGCCGCTGTCGGCAAGGGCCGCGAGGGCGACCTTGATCTGGTCGAGGGATACGGCCGGAGGCGCTGCCACCGGCGCCGGGGTTACGGTGGGCGAAGACGCGGCCGAGACCGGTACCGCCGCCGGAGGGACCGGGGTAAACTGCACCGGCTGGGCGGCCTCCTGCACTTTTTCGGCGACCTGTTCGGCGATCTTCTGTACCGGGACATTCCCGGCGCAGAGGGCGTCGGCGAGGGCTTGCAGAGGTTCAAGGCCGGTGATGTGGACATGGATTTCAAACATGGGTATACTTCCTTTCGATTTCAAGGTAGAGGGTGTAACGCTTCTGCCAGAGGAGGGCAAGCTGTTTGCCGGCTTTTTCCGCTCGGGTCAGGCTATTAGCGGTCTTTCTCTCCGCCTGAAGCCCGGCCCGGGCCTCCTTCAGCTGCTTTTTGGACGCGATGAGGCTGATGCTTCCGTCCGGCTGCCGAATCATCCCGCGGGAAAGGTAGTCCGCCTGCGCCGCCGCCTGATCCCGCTTCCGGCTGGCGGCATTATAGGCCTCAGCGTAGGCCCATTTTGCGGCCGTAAAGGCTTCTTCCAGCCACCGGCGGAGGGCATCCGGCGGTGGGCAGACAGACGGGGCGGTTAAATACAACCGCAGCAGCTTCCGGTATTTCGGCAGCGCCATCTGCGGAAGACGGTCGGCGTATATCTCCATCCGCCCACCCGGCCAGCAGATGGTAATGCGCCGGTCAGGCATCGGCATCGCCCTCAATCGTAAAACTGTAATCGACCGTAAACCGGTGGTCGATATAAGTGATGCTGAAATTATCTTCCACCGTCATGGCTTTCAGACTGTTGACAGCGGTGTAGAGGGCTTCGAAAAGCCGGTCTTTCGGGGTTTTCGCCGCTTCCGGCGCGGCGGCTGTATTCTCGAGATTCACGGGTATTCTCCTTTCCGGGTTCAAAGTAAATGGTTTTGTCTGCTTCGGCTTGAACGCCCCCTCCGGCAGCGGGACGCCGAGTTTCCCGGCCCACTTCCGCCAGCCGTTCCGGGCGACGTCCGCCGGGATGCCGGTCTCCCGCTCGATCCGGCTCCAGCTCTCCCCTGCCAGCCGCAGCGCGATCGCCTTCCGCCAGGCGTCCTCGGTGTGGGCCGTCCGGCGGTGGGGCCGGGACGGTTCATCCGGCCGCTTCCCGTCCAGCATGAGCCCGTGCCGGTGCAGGAGGCTCAACACCTCCCCCTTCGGCTTGCAGGCGAGGTCGGAGAGCTTCTCTAAGATGTGCGGGTCGTCCTTCCCGCGCCGGTA
>CALXKG010000007.1 GCA_944388825.1 uncultured Clostridia bacterium
CTTTGTAGACCGCGAAGATGGAGGAGGGCGGGGTGTCCTTGGAGCCGAGGCCGTAGCGGCCGCCGGTCAGGACGATGGCGCTCAGGCCGGGTTCCCGCAGGGTCGCGGCGACATCCAGGTAGAGGGGCTCGCCCCGCGCGCCGGGCTCTTTGGTGCGGTCGAGGACGGCGATCTTCTTGACCGTCTTCGGCAGGACTTTTAAGAGCGCGGAGGAGACCCACGGACGGTAGAGGCGGACCTTCACAAGGCCGACCTTTTCGCCCTTGGCGGTCAGGTAGTCGATGACCTCGTCGGCGACGTCGCAGACAGAACGCATCGCGACGATGACCCGTTCGGCGTCGGGCGCGCCGTAGTAGTTGAAGAGGTCGTAATCGGTGCCGAGCTTTTCGTTGATCTTCGCCATGTACTTTTCGACGACGGCGGGCAGGGCATCGTAAACGGGGTTGCAGGCCTCGCGGTGCTGGAAGAAGACGTCGCCGTTTTCATGGGAGCCGCGCATGGCCGGATGTTCGGGGTTGAGGGCGTGGTCGCGGAAAGCCTGGACGGCGTCCATGTCGACCATTTCGCCGAGGTCATTGTAGTCCCAGATCTCGATCTTCTGGATCTCGTGGGAGGTGCGGAAGCCGTCGAAGAAGTTGATGAAGGGGACTTTGCCTTCGATCGCCGCGAGGTGGGCGACGGGGGCGAGGTCCATGACTTCCTGGGGGTTGGTCTCGGCCAGCATCGCAAAGCCGGTCTGGCGGCAGGCGTAGACGTCCGAGTGGTCGCCGAAGATGTTTAAGGACTGGGTCGCGACGGTACGGGCCGATACGTCGAAGACGCAGGGCAGCTGCTCGGCCGCGATCTTGTACATATTCGGGATCATCAGAAGAAGGCCCTGGGAAGCGGTGAAGGTGGTGGTCAGGGCGCCGGCGGCGAGGGAGCCGTGGACGGTGCCGGCCGCACCGGCTTCTGACTGCATCTCGACGACCTTGACCTGGTTGCCGAAGATGTTCTTCCGGCCTTCAGCCGACCACTGGTCGACCGAGTCGGCCATCGGGCTGGAGGGGGTAATCGGGTAGATAGCAGCAACTTCGGTAAACGCATAGGCTACATGCGCCGCAGCGGTGTTGCCATCCATGGACTGTTTTGCTCTGGGCATGGATTTATCCTCCTTGATAATGTAATGCGGACTGGATGGGCCGGGCGGGCCGGCTCAGGCCGAAAATTGAGGGGCAAGCGCACCTTCTCAATTTATCAATCTAATTTTATCACCTATTGCGGAAAAAGTAAAGGGCGCGAAGTGAAAAATTGTGGCAAAAGATTTGGACAGATGGTGAAAATAGATGGGTCTGCGGCCATTTTCCGGCAGGCGGGGGAGGGTTTGTCAAAATGGGCCGGCGGCCGCGGGCATCCGGCTTTGCCCCGCCGGGCGGGGCATGGGGCAAAAAATTGACGCTGTGTAAAATCAGCCCCCGTCGGTTGCAAGGCGGGCGGGTTTGCGGTATAATGGGTACACGAATGTGCAGCTTATATGACCAAAGGAGGGCGCTTATGGCCGTCGATCTCGGTATCGACCTTGGTACCACGAAAATCCTGATCTACCGCCCCGGCAAGGGGATCGTGCTGGAGGAGCCCAGCGTCGTCGCCTGCAACACCCGCACCAGCGAGGTCGTCGCCGTCGGGCATGAGGCGCTGCGGATGATGGGGCGGGCCCCCGCCTATATCCAGATCGAGTGCCCCGTCCGGGAGGGGGTCATCTCCAACCACGAGTTTACCGAATTCTTAATCAGGGAGTTTGTCCGCAAGGTGTCGGGCAGCTTCTTCTCCCGGCCGCGGATCGCGATCTGCATCCCGTCGGCGATCACCCGGGTCGAGGCCCGGGCGGTGGTGGAAGCCGCCGTCAGCGCCGGGGCGCGGAAGGTCTACCTGATTGACGAGCCGATCGCCGCCGCCATCGGGGCGGGGGTGGACGTCGTCAAGCCGGTCGGGCGGATGATGGTCGACCTGGGCGGCGGGACGACCGACATCGCGGTCATCTCGATGGGGGGGATCATCACCTCCACTTCCCTCAAGGTCGCCGGCAACAGCTTTGACGAGGCGATCGTCAAGTATATCGAAAATACCTATAAGCTGGCGATCGGGACGGCGGTCGGGGAGCAGCTGAAAAAGGAGATCGGCTGCGTCTTCAAGCCGGAGGCGGATATCAAGGCGATGATCCGGGGGCGCAACCTGACAAACGGCATCCCGGAGGAGATCGCCGTCACCCAGATGGAACTCTGCGACGTGCTCCGCCCGCTGGCGGACGAGATCGTCGCCGGGGTCAGGCAGGTGCTGGGGCGCACCCCGCCGGAACTGTCGGGGGATATTCTGTCCGACGGGATTTTGATGACCGGCGGGACGGCGCTGCTGCGGGGGCTGGACGGGCTGATCGAGGACGCCACCGGCATCCGCGTTACCGTCGCCCGCGACCCGGTCTCCTGCGTCGGGATCGGGACGGGCAAATGCTTTTCGCTGATCGGCGAACTGAAGGAAGGGTTCGAGCTGGCGTCGGGGAAGGGATAAAAGAAACGCGACAGAAACGGGGGTTTTAGCATGGTCTGCACAGGGATCGAACAGCTGGTGGGGCATACGCCTCTTTTTTACCCCGGACGGCTGCTGAAAGGGAAGCCGCTCTGCGGGAAGGTTTACTGCAAGCTGGAGATGTTCAACCCGGCCGGTTCGGTCAAGGACCGGGCGGGGCTGTATATGATTTCAGACGCCGAGGAAAAGGGGCTGCTGGCCCCCGGCGGGGTGGTGATCGAGCCGACTTCCGGCAACACCGGCATCGGGCTGGCGGCGGTGGCGGCGGCGCGGGGGTATACGGTCATTTTGACGATGCCGGACTCGATGAGCGCCGAGCGGCGGGCGATGCTCCGGGCCTATGGGGCGGAGCTGGTGCTGACCCCCGGGGACGAAGGGATGGCCGGGGCGGTCAAAAAGGCGGAAGAACTGCACGCTTCCACCCCCGGCAGCATTATCGCCGGGCAGTTTGAAAACCCGGCGAACGCGCGGGCCCACTATGAGACGACCGGGCCGGAAATCTGGGAAGACACCGAAGGAAAGGTCGATATTTTTGTCGCCGGCATCGGCACCGGCGGGACGATCACCGGCATCGGGCGGTATCTGAAAGAAAAGTCCCCAGGGGTACAGGTGGTCGGGGTGGAACCGGCTTCCTCTCCGCTGCTGACCGGGGGGAAGGCAGGCCCCCACGGGCTCCAGGGGATCGGGGCGAACTTTGTGCCGGAGCTGCTGGACAGAAGCCTCCTCGACGCGGTCATCCCGGTGACGGATGAAGACGCCTTCCGTATGGCGAAGGAGCTGGTGCGGGCGGAGGGGCTGCTCTGCGGCATCACCTCAGGCGCGGCCCTCTGGGCGGCGCTTGCGCTCGCGGGAAGGCCGGAGAACGCGGGGAAGACGGTCGTCGCCCTGCTGCCGGACAGCGGCGATCGGTATCTGTCGGCGGGGGTGTATGATTGACGGCGGGGCTGCGTTGCTTCCCGGGGCGCGTTTTATGTTTGTGAAGAACAAACTTAATGGAAACGCACCACCTGAAAGGCTCCCTCTTCGAGGGAGCTGTCGGCAAATGCCGACTGAAGGAGTGGGTCTAGACAGCTTTGCTGTATAACCACATAAGCAAAATAGTTTGAAAGAAAAACAGCTTTCGCTTGTTTTTTCTACTTCTTCCGGTGCATCCGCGCCACCTCCCTCGGGGAGGGAGGCCGGGGTTCATGCCTTCCGAAAAGTTGTATTATTACCAAAAAGATACAGACACTCCAATCGTCTAACCAAAAAAATCCCTGGCGGGCCGTAAACCTGCCAGGGATTTTCCATTTGGTTATGCGTCAGGGTTGACAGCCGTATCGGGCGTCTCGCCGCCGGAAACCTCAAAGCTGCCGGGGGCGCTGGGGCCGTCCTCCTCCCCCTCTTCCGAGGACTCGGGCGGGGTGTAGTGGCCGGTGCAGTAGTCGGGCAGCGCGCCGGCCTTGAAATAACCGGTCGCGGTCGGGCAGCCGGAAGAGGCCAGCAGGCCGGTGGTCTTGCAGTACTGGGCCTGGACGACGTTGTCGCTGGGGGTAAACTCGACCGGTTCCAGCCCCGCGTGCAGCTCCCGCATGACGTTGCCCCAGATGGTGTCGGTGTCGTACATCTTGTTGCTGGGGAGGCGGGCCTGGGTGTCGTAGCCGGTCCAGACGCCGGCGACATAGTAGGGGGACATGCCGACAAAGGACATATCATAGTATTCGGTCGTCGTACCGGTCTTGCCGACGACCGGCATATCGCCCAGGCGCGCACCGGTGCCGGTGCCGCTGTCGACGACCACCTTTAAGAGGCGGTTCATGATATAGGCGGTGTCCTCCGAGAAGGCGCGGCTCTTCTGGGGTGTGTTGTCCAGCACCAGGTTGCCGGAGGTGTCCTCCACCCGCTCGTAGGTGATCGGTTTATAATAGTAGCCGCCGTTGCCGAAGGTGGCGAAGGCCGCCGTCAGCTCGTCCAGATGGACGCCGTTGGTCAGCGATCCGACGCCGAGCGGCGCCAGGGCGTTATCCCGGTCGTCCAGCGTCGTAAAGCCCAGCTTGGTGCGCATGAATTCCAGGCTCCGCTCGGGGGTCAGCTGCTGGAGGATCTTGACGGGGATGGTGTTGCGGGAGATGCGCAGCGCCTCGACCACCGTCATATTGCCGCGGTAGTCCCGTTCGTAGTTCTGGGGCCAGTCCTTGCCCTCCTCGTTTTTCATGACGGGGGAGTCGTTTAGGACGGTCGACCAGTTGATCAGGTCGTATTCCAGCGCCTGCCCGTAACTGGCCAGCGGCTTGATCGCCGAGCCGGGGGAACGGGTGGCCTGGGTCGCGCGGTTGAAGGAGAGGGTGTTGGTCTTCTCCCCCTTGCCGCCGACGAGGGCCAAAATATGTCCTTCGTAGTCCATGATGACCATCGCGGCTTCGGGGGTTTCGCCGTTTTCATTGGGGGAAAGCTGGCTGGAGGAGAAGGTCGACCAGTCGTTGAACTTCCCTTCCAGGTAAGCCTGCATATCCTGGTCGACGCAGGTGTAGATGCGGTAGCCGCCGTTGTTCAGCTGGCTGGTCGCGTAGTCCTCGTCCCAGTTGTTCTGTTCCATCAGGTCGGCGGTGACATCCCGGATGACGGTGTCGACATAGTAGGAGCTGATGCCGCTGGAGACGGCCGCCGAATCGTCCTGCCCCTCGAACTGGTCCACCAGCACCACCTGGTTGGCGGCAAGGTCGGCGTACTGGGCGTCGGTGATATATTCTTCTTCCAGCATCGCATCCAGGACCTCGACATATTCCTCATAGGTCTGGCCGACCGTCACGACCGGGGCCGCGCAGTATTCCCGGTATTCCGTCTCGGTGATATACCCCTGGACATACATCTCATGTAGGACATAGTTGTTGCGCCGTATGAGGTTGTCCACCGGGTGGGTGTCGGGGCGGAGGTTGTTGGGGGAGCGGGTCATCGCCGCCAGCGACGCCGCCTGCGGGACGGTCAGGTCGGAGACGTGGCAGCCGAAATACTGCTGGCTGGCCGCTTCGACGCCGTAGACCCGCCCGCCCAAAAAGATGATGTTGAAGTAGGCTTCCAGGATCTCGTCCTTGGTGTAGTCCCGCTCCAGCTGGAGGGCGCGGAAGATCTCCCGCAGCTTGCGCACCGGCGTGACGTCGTCGTCGTCGGTGACGTTTTTGATCAGCTGCTGGGTGATGGTCGAGCCGCCGGCGCCGTCCAGGCTGGCGTTCAGGACCGCGCTGATCGAGACGGAGGCGGTGCGGAACCAGTCGACCCCTTCATGGTCCCAGAACCGCTTGTCCTCCGAGGCGATGTAGGCCTGCTGGACGCAGTCGGGGATCTCGCTTAAAGAGACCTCGATCCGGTTCTGGTCGGCCGACAGCCGGTACATTTCTTCCCAGCCGCCTTCGTCGTTCTGGGCGTAGAGCATCGTCGTATAGCTTAGGCTGATGTCGTCCAGGCTGACCGAGTTGTTGGTATCCATGAAGTTCATGACATAGACCATCATCGCCGTGATGACGATGCAGCCGGTGATGATGCCGATCAGGATCACCGTCACGACCGCCTTTAACGCGAGCGACACCGCCCGGCCGGCGACCCGGACGCCGATGGCGGCGCCCCGCTCGACCTTGTTCCTTTTTTTCGTTTTTCTTGCCAAGAGTGCTGGCCTCCCTTTAAATGTAAGCCTTTTGGGCGCAAAAACCCCGTATATACAGACTTCATTATAGCACAGCGGGGGATAAATTGTAACCCCTAATTGAAAACGAATCGTAACCGGAATTTAAACCCGTTTCTGACGAAAACCATAAAAACGGCGGGGGTTCGGGACGGCGGGCAGGGCGGTTTCCGGCGGGAACGGCAAATAAACGGGCGGATCTTTGGGAAGTGTGCGGAAAAAAAGGCGAAGGGGAAAAATAAGATTGTACAGTCTGCCGGTTTCTGGTATAATGGGAACAGAAGAAAAACCCATTTCACCGGAAAGGATGATTCAAATGAAAGTCAAATTTGCCCATGGGGACGTCTTAAACCGCGGCTGTATCCGGCAGGTATCCTACCAGACGGTCAACGGGCAGGGGGAGAGGGTCGGCAAGTACGCAAACGTCTACCTCCCCTGCGGCTACGATCCGGAAAAGCCCTACAACATCTTCTACCTGATGCACGGGGGCGGCGGGAACGCCGACGCCTGGCTGGACAGCTGCCCGTTAAAGAATATGCTCGACCGCTCGATCGCCGACGGGGAGCTGGAGCCGCTGATCGTCGTCACCCCCAGCTACTACACCCCCGGCACCGGCGAACCCGGGATGGACGGGGAGTACCACAAGACCCTTGCCTTCCAGAAGGAGCTGGTGGAGGACCTGATGCCGGCGGTCGAATCGGCCTACCACACCTACGCCCCCTCTGCCGACCGGGAAGGGCTGCACGCCTCCCGGATGCACCGGGGGTTCGGCGGGTTCTCGATGGGGGCGGTCACCACCTGGAACGCCTTTATCCGGAATATCGACTACATCGGATATTTTATGCCGCTCTCCGGCGACTGCTGGGCGATCGAGCGGCTGGGCGGCAGCTCCCAGAGCGAAAAGACCGCCCGTTACCTCCACGACGCGGCGGTCCAGTCGGGGTATAAGCCGGACGAGTACTTTATCTATACGCTGACCGGAACCGGCGATATCGCCTTTAAGCAGGTCTACGGGCAGGTGGGCGCGATGCTCCAGTTCCCGGACACCTTTGTGGACGCCACCGGGTTTAACGCCGGGAACTTCTGCTACCACTTTGAGGAAGGGGCGGTCCACGCCTACCCGGACGTCTGCCAGTATGTCTATCAGGCGCTGCCCTGTTTCTTTAAAAAGTAAAGCGCGGGCCCATTTCCGCATATAGCGCGAAAATCCCGGCGGGAGATTGTGAGATATAGCCAAAAATCAATAAACCGATTGGCTCAATCTTGCGTATCCCGCCGGGATGTGCTATAATAATGGATGCAGATTTAGCCCCACACTGGATCTGGAATACTCTAAAAGATGGAGGAATATCCACATGGCAAACAGAATGATCCTCAACGAAACCTCTTACTTCGGCGCGGGCGCGATCTCGTCGATCGTCGACGAGGCGAAAGCGCGGGGCTTTCAGAAAATCCTGGTCGTCACCGACCCGTCGCTGGTCAAGTTCGGCGTCTCCGGCAAGGTGACGGCGCTTCTGGACGAAGCCGGCATCGCGTACGATATGTACACCGATATCAAGGCGAACCCCACCATCGCCAATATCCAGAACGGCGTCGCGAAGTTTAAAGAAGCGGGCGCCGACGCGATCGTCGCCATCGGCGGCGGCTCCTCGATGGACACCGCCAAGGGCATCGCGATCATCATCGCCAACCCCGAGTACGCCGACGTCGTCTCGCTGGAAGGGGCGGTCGCGACGAAAAACAAGTGCGTGCCGATCATCGCCGTCCCCACCACGGCCGGCACCGCCGCGGAAGTCACGATCAACTACGTCGTCACCGACGTCGAGAAGAAGCGCAAGTTCGTCTGCGTCGACCCCCACGACATCCCGGTCGTCGCGGTCATCGACCCCGATATGATGAGCTCGATGCCCAAGGGCCTCACCGCCTCCACCGGCATGGACGCGCTGACCCACGCGATCGAAGGGTATATCACCAAGGGCGCCTGGGAAATGACCGATATGATGCACCTCAAGGCGATCGAGATCATCTCCAAGTCGCTGCGCGGCGCCTGTGAAAACACTCCCGAGGGCCGCGAAGGGATGGCGCTGGGGCAGTATATCGCCGGCATGGGCTTCTCCAACGTCGGGCTGGGCATCGTCCACTCGATGGCCCACGCGCTGGGCGCGGTCTACGACACCCCCCACGGCGTCGCCAACGCGATCCTGCTGCCGACCGTCATGCGCTACAACGCCGAAGCGACCGGCGAGAAGTACCGCGAGATCGCCCGGGCGATGGGCGTGCAGGGCGTCGACCAGATGACCCAGGAAGAGTACCGGAACGCCGCCTGCGAAGCGGTCGCCCAACTCTCCAAGGACGTCGGCATCCCGCAGGACCTCAAGGGGATCGTCAAGGAGGAGGACGTCGACTTCCTCGCCCAGTCGGCGATGGACGACGCCTGCCGCCCCGGCAACCCGAAGGATCCGACCAAGGAAGATATCATCGCGCTGTACAAGTCGCTGATGTAATGCCCCGGATGCGGGAAAACAGTATGGCATCATGAAGGGACAGCCCCTGGGAGCGGGGGCTGTCCCTTTTGCGTGGCGCGGAGAAACGGTCAGCTTTCAACCTTCTTTTCGTCGTAGAAGTTCTGGTAATCCTGGGTGTAGGCGGCGACATCCAGCTTTTCGCAGGCGGAAAGGTGTTCCGCCCAGGAGGCGTCGGTGACCCCCTGCATGATCGATTCGGCGGTAAAGTTCTGGATATAGGTGTTGATCTCGGTGAACTGCTCGGCCCGGCGGTCGACGACCTCCTGCCTGTCCTGCCCCAGCGGCATCGGCTCGCAGAAGTAGGGGGTGTAGAGCGCTTCAAAGTCGGCCATCAGCTGGTCGCGGGGCTGCATCTCCCAGCTGTCGTACATTTCCTTCGGATAGATCCAGAAGCCAGACATCCCGGCGCCGTAGGTCTGGCGGGCCTGGGCAAAGTTGGTCAGGCCGTCCTTAAATTCGGTGACGCGGACTTTGACGCCGTCTTCGTTGACGGTGTAAACGTCCCCTTCCGGCCCCCAGGACCAGAGGGTGACGATCTCCTCCGAGCTGTTGACATAGTCGTAGAGGCGGATGGCGACTTCCGGGATCGCGCAGGTGGCGGAGATCTTGTAATAATCGTAGAACCAGTCGCCGTCGATGTTCCGCCCGGTGACGGTGATATTGCCGTTTTTGTCCTGCATCGGCAGCATCGGGACATACTGGTCCATCTTGTCGGCGCCGACGACGATATCCAGGTAGGAATGGTGGCCGAACGAGCCGATGCGGCCGGCCGCGCCTTTGGCCAGGAAGTCGGCCGACTGCTGGACAAAGCCGTCGGGGTCGATGAGGCCGTTTACATACAGCTTGTTGGCAAATTCCAGGAAGTCCCGGTATTCCTCCCGCGCCGGGGCGAAGGAGACGACGCCGTCGTCGATCTGGACGTAGTTTGTGCTGTGGATGCCGCAGGAGTTCATCAGGAAATTCATCCCGTAGGCGTTGGCGTCCAGCGCGGCGGCGGTATTGCCCTGCATACTGAAGGGGATCTCGTCCGCCTCACCGTTGCCGTTGGGGTCCTGTTCCTTAAAGGCCATCAGGACGTCGAACAGCTCGTCCTGGGTCGTCGGGACCTCCATCCCGACCGCGTCCAGCCAGTCCTTGTTGATGGCGTAGCGGTTGTTGTGGGTGTAATACCCCTGCTGCTGGAAGGTGGGGAGGCTGTAGATGTTGCCGTCCTCCATCGTCCCGGCGACCTTCAATTCCGGGTGCTCGTCGTAGAAGGCGGTCACGTTGGGCGCGTACCGGTCGATCAGGTCGTTTAAGGGCAGGAAGGACTCGGTATAGGCGGCGAAGTTGCTGATCGAGCCGACCATGACGTCCGGCATCTCGCCGCTGGCGAGGATGACGCCGATCTGTTCCGCCCAGGCGGCCTGGGAGATCTCGGTGAATTCCAGCGTGATGCCGGTCTCCTCCTGCGCCCGCTGGACGCATTCCTTGTCCTGCCAGGAATTGCCGAGGTCGGAGACGTTTTTCTGCACCAGCATGGTCAGCGTGACCGGTTCGTTGACGATCGGCAGGCCGGTCTCGTTGAACCAGGCGGCCTCTTCGCCGGAGCCGGGGTCGGACGCGGGGGCGGAAGACGTTTCACCGCCGCCTCAGGACGCGAAGGCGGACATGGCGAGCAGCACCGCCAGAAGAGCC
Organism: uncultured Clostridia bacterium; assembly: GCA_944388825.1. Taxonomy (GTDB): domain Bacteria; phylum Bacillota; class Clostridia; order Oscillospirales; family Ruminococcaceae; genus Faecivivens. Next base: position 10,420 of record CALXKG010000007.1, read on the forward strand.
GTCAGCCGTTTTTTCGTTGTCATGGGGATTCCTCCTTGTTTGCAAAATTATCCTTTGACAGAGCCGATCATGACGCCCTGTACAAAATATTTCTGGATAAAGGGATAGACCATCATGACCGGCAGCATCGAGACGATGATGACGCCGTATTTGATCGCTTCCGAGATCTTCTGCATCTCGACGATCGCTTCCACGTCCATCCCTTCGCCGCCCTGGGCGAGGGTCTGGCCCAGGACCAGGATCTCCCGCAGGATCAGCTGCAAGGGGAAGTATTCCCGCTTGGTCACATAGATGAGGGCGGTGAAGTACCCGTTCCAGTACTGGATGCCGATATAGAGGGCGATGACCGCGACGATCGCCTTGGAGAGCGGCATGACGATCGAGAAGAAGAAGCGGATGTTGCCGCAGCCGTCGATGAAGGCCGCTTCCAGCAGCTCTTTGGGGATGTTGGTCGCAAAGAAGGTGCGGGCGATGATCATGTTGTAGCAGATGAACATCCCCATCAGGATCAGGATCAGCCGGGTATTGGTCAGGTTCAGGCTTTTCATGACCAGGTAGGTGGGGATCATGCCGCCGTTGAAGAACATCGTAAACAGGGCCAGCCGGATGAAGATCCCCCGCCCGGGGAGGTCGGTGCGGGAAGAGGCGTAGGCCGCCAGCAGCGTGACCATCGTCCCGCCCGCGGTGCCGCAGACGGTATAGAGGATGGTATTGGCATACCCCGTCCAGATGTCTTTATTCTGGAAGATATAGCTGTAGCCCCGCAGGCTGAAGCCGACCGGCATATAGAGGACTTTGCCCTGGGAGACCGCCGCCGGGTCGGAGATGGAGGCGATGACGACCAGATAGAGCGGGTAGGCGGCGACGATCAGGAACAGGAAACTCAAAATCCCGACGGCGGCGTCGAAGATCTGGTCCCCGCGGGTTTTCCGTACGCCGAAAGAATGTGCCATATGACTCTCTTCCTTTCCATTACCAAAGCCCTGCCCCGGTCAGCTTGTCCGAGAGCTTGTTGACGGCGAAAATGATGACCATGTTGACAATGTTGTTGAACAGCCCGATGGCGGCCGCATAGCTGTACTGGGCGCCCTGGATGCCGATCTTGTAGACGTGGGTGCTGATGATCTCGGAGGTCGAGAGGTTGCCGGCCGACTGCATCAGGTAGACCTTTTCGTACCCGACGCTCATGATCTGGCCGGAGTTTAGGATCAGAAGGGTGATGATGGTCGGCAGGATGGCCGGGATGTCGATGTTCCAGATCCGCTGGAGCTTGCCCGCCCCGTCGACGATCGCCGCCTCGTGGATCTCCTGGCTGACGCCGGAAAGGGCGGAGACGTAGATGATGGAGGCCCAGCCGGTGTTCTGCCAGGCCGCCGACCAGACGAACATATGGGGGAAGAGGTCCGGGTTACCCAGGAAATCGACCGTGTTCCCCCCCAGCGAGCGGATGACGTTGTTGACAATACCGGTGCCGGGCGAGAAGAAGATGAAAAGCATACCGACCAGGACGACGACCGACAGGAAGTGGGGGATGTAGGTGATGGTCTGGGTGATCTTTTTAAACTTCAGGGAAGGGCAGTAGTTTAAAATCAGGGCCAGGACGATCGGGAACGGGAAGCAGACCAGCAGCTGGTAGATGCTCAGCGTCAGGGTGTTTTTGAGCAGGGTCCAGAAGGAGTAGGAGGTAAAGAACTTTTCAAAGTATTCCAGCCCGACCCACGGGCTGCCCCAGACGCCCCTGGCGGGGGTAAAGTCGCGGAAGGCGATCTGGATGCCGAACATCGGCGCGTAGTTGAAAATGGCCATGTAGAGGACGGCCGGCAGCAGGAACAGGTAGAGCGCCCGGTTGCGCACCGCCAGTTTGACCCAGTGGGGGGTCTTCCGGACGCGGGGGGATGCGGCTGGTCTCGATTTTTCCATAAGCTCACCTCGTCTGTACTTTTTTCTATATTGTAGCGTGAAAAACCGCCTGTTCCCATGTAAAAATAACATATTTTTTGGTAAAAAGAGCGAAAAGTCGCCTGCGTTTGAGAAAAAAATTCGAAAATCCGAAGAAATTACAAAGATATGGAATCATTAGACATGGGAATCCCGCCGGTTTCCTGTATAATATAGATAAGAAACGGCGGCAGTTTACAGGCGCCGCCGTTTCTTTCAACTCCAATCGGAAAGGATGCCGGATATGGCCCATCGTGTGATTTTAGTGGACAACGAGCCCTGGGTCCTGACCTACCTGGTCCGCCAGTTCCCGTGGGAAGACTATCATTTTACCGTGACCGCCCAGTGCAGCAGTTCGCCGGAAGCGTACCGCCTGATCCGGGAGCAGCGGCCGGACGCCGTCTTTACCGATATCCGGATGCCGGAACTGTCGGGTATCCAGCTGATGGAAAAGGTCCGGCAGCTGGAAGGCAAAAGCCCGCTTTTTGTCATTATCAGCGGGTTTGCCGACTTTACCTATGCCCAGCAGGCGCTGCGGCTGGGCGCGTTCGACTACTGCCTCAAGCCGATCGACCCGGAGACCGCCGGCGATCTGCTGAAAAGGCTGGACGAGGCGCTGGGGCCGGAAGAGGCGGAAGCCCAGCCGGAAACGGCCGGGAGCTTCCACGGCAACGCGTCCATCCAGGCCATTTTGCAGTATATCCAGGGCCATTACTGCGAAAAGCTGCGGCTGAAAGACCTGGCGGCAAAGTTCTACCTAAACCCCGGGTACTGCAGCACGCTGTTTGTCAAGGCCACCGGCCGGACCTTCCCGGAGTATCTGACGGCGCTGCGGGTCGAGCGGGCGTGCGGGCTTTTGCGGAACAGCAGCCTGTCGATATCGGAGATCGCTTCGGCGGTGGGGATCGACGACTATTTCTATTTTGGCAAGGTCTTTAAAAAGGCGACCGGGATATCGCCCGGCGAATACCGCAAAAAGGGGGACGCAAAGTGACGGCCGTACGGATGGACAGCCTGCGGCAGAAGACGCTGGCGCTGTTTCTGGTGGCGCTGGCCGTCCTTCTGACGATCCAGGGCGCGTATTTTTCCAGTGTGCTGTATATTAACCATCAGTCCGCGGAAGATTATGCGGACTTTTCCGCCCAGCAGGTCTGTTCGACGACCCGCCAGGTCTTCCAGAACTATGACAACGCCCTCTGCCAGCTGGGGCAGAACCGGGATGTGCAGGATCTGTTCATGGAGACCGACCCGTATCAGTATTACCTCTCCTATAACGCCGTCCAGACGGTCTGCAGGTCGATGTCGCAGGTGCAGGAGGGCATTGAAAATATCCTGCTGCTGGATCTGGAAGGGGGAACGGAATACTACCTGTACGCGCTGCACGACCGCCCGCTGGACCTGGAGGGGCTGGGCCTTACGCTGGAAGACCTGGGAGGGCCCGCGGAGAAAAGCGCCGCGTCCGCGTCCGTTTTCCTGGTTACAAACGGGTCGGGCGGGGAGCGCTTTTTCTGCTGCGCCCGTCCGGTGACCAGCACCTTCCTGGGGAAACAGTTCGGCGCCCATATCGGCTATGTGCTTTTGATGCTGAAGGCAGAGACGGTCAGCGGGCTGTTCTGGGAACGGGACGGGCAGGGGATCTACCTAGTGGACCGGGAGGGGGGAACGGCCTTCCCGGAGGCCGCCGGCGGCATCGCCGGTTCCCGCTATGTCAAGCGGGAGGAGGTCCTGTCGACGGGATGGGAGATCGTGGTCGACTTAAACCCCCGGAATATGATGCGGCATTATTTTTCCGTGCTGTTTGCGGCGCTGGGGACGGCGCTGACGATGGTGCTGCTGCTGGTGGGGTGGTTTATTTTAAACCACCGGCTGATCACCCGCCCGATGCTCACCCTGACCCGGGAGATCGGGGAGCTTGACCGGAACGGGCTGTCGGGGCGCATCGCCGGCCGTTACCCGGGGGAGATCGGGATGATGGCCCAGTCGGTCAACCATCTGCTGGACCGGCTGCAGCAGATGGCGCGGAACATTTTCCGGCTGCAGGACCAGATGTATGAGAGCGAGCTGCGGGAAAAGGAGACGCGGCTCTACGCCCTGCAGGCGCAGGTCAACCCGCACTTCCTCTTTAATACCCTCCAGTGTATCGCCGGGATCGCCGCCGCCCACGGGGAAGAGGAGATCGTCGGCATCTCCCTTTCCCTCAGCAGGATCTTTCACTATGCCGTCCGTTCCCAGGGGGAGATCACCGTCCGCAGGGAGCTGGCGATGACCGAGGAATACCTTAAAATCATTGAGGTGCGGTTTATGGGCAAGTACCGGTATGCGATCGACGTGGACCCCGCCCTGTATGGCGTCCCCTGTCAGAAGATGATCTTGCAGCCGCTGGTGGAGAACGCGGTGCTGCACGGGCTGGAAAACACCTATCGGGATGGGCTGGTCCGCATCTGCGGCAGGCGGCAGGATGGGAAGGCCGTCTTTTCGATCGCGGACAACGGCTGCGGGATCCCGGCGGAGCGGCTGGCGGAACTGAAGCGCTCCATCTCCGACCCGGAAGAGGCGCGGCGGCGGAGCGTCAAGACCGACCGCATCGGACTGGCCAACGTCCAAAGCCGGATACAGGCGGTTTACGGGCCGGCGTACGGGCTGGCCATCGACAGCGCCGAGGGGGAGGGGACGGTCGTCACCCTGACGCTGCCGCTGCCGGACGGGACGCCGCCGTGATACCTGGAGCGTGTTTGAAATCCCTCTGCCACGGTCTCATTCTGCTGAAAAGAGGCGTCTGCGGCGTCCGAAGGACTTGCAATACGGACGCATTTCCTGCGTCTTTCGTCCCGGGTTACTCCTCTTTTCAGCGCATGATGTAAGCATACAGGAGTTTCAAACGCGTTCTGGCGAAGGAATTGCATAAAGCCCCGCTTTTTTTCCATACCGGCCGGTCCCCGGGGACGGGTATAATGAAAAGGGCCCCCGCTGGGGCGCCGGATCTTGTACCAGGAAAGCAGGGAGAATATGAAAAAACGTCCGAATATCCTTCTGATCATGGCGGACCAGTTCCGCGCCGGCTGGCTGGGGTGCGCCGGTTTCCCGATCCAGACCCCGCAGATCGACCGGATCGCCGCCCGCGGTACCCGGTTTACCCGGGCCTCCTGCGTCTGTCCGCTCTGTACGCCCAGCCGGGCTTCCCTCGCGACCGGGCGGTATCCCCGCCATACCGGCGTACAGGTGCATGACGCGTCCCTTCCGCTGGATGCGGTCACCTATTACCAGCTGCTGCGCCGGGGCGGCTACCGCGTCGCGGCGGTGGGGAAGACTGACCTGCATAAAGACCTGCATGAATACGGGGAGCGGGGCGACCTGCCGTATATGTACCATATGGGCTTTACCGACCTGTGCGAGACGGAAGGGAAGATGAACGCCGCCTGGCCGGCCGTCCGGGAGGGGAAGCCGGGGCCGGCCGGCCCCTACCAGCGGCTGCTGGCCGCGGCGGGGAAGATGGAAGACCTGACGCGGGACTACCTGGACCGGCTGAAAAACCGCCCGCCCTGGTACGCCGCCCCGTCGGTGCTGCCGCCGGAGCTGTTCCATGACCGGTTTGTCGGGGAAAGGGCCTGCGCCATGCTGCGCGGCCTGCCGCATGACAGCCCGTGGCACCTGTTTGTCAGCTTTGTCGGGCCGCATGACCCCTGGGACCCGCCGCAGTGTTATTATGACCGTTACCGGGACGCGCATTTCCCGCCGTCCATCCCGCCGGATATGGACGGAAAACCGGAATGGATCCGGAAGCGGGCCGCCCGGCAGACCGGCGGCATGGACGCGGAAGGGCTGGAAAATATGAAACGCCATTATGCCGGTTCGATCGCGGTGATCGACGAGTGGGTCGGGCGCATCCTGGACGTCCTGGAAGAACGGGGGGAGGCGGAAGATACCGCCGTCGTTTTTACCGCCGACCATGGCGAGATGATGGGCGACCTGGGGCTGGTGCAGAAGTCGGTGATGTACGAAGGGGCGCTGCGGATCCCGCTGATCGTTTCGCTGCCGGGACAGGAAAAGGCGGAAAGCGGGGCGCTGGCGGAACTGCCGGATCTGGCGCCGACCTTTCTGGAACTGGCGGGGGTGCGGCCCCCGGACCTGATGGACGCGGTCTCGCTGCTGCCGGTGCTGGAGGGACGGGCGGCGGAACTGCGGCCGTTTCAGCTGAGCGAGCTGTCCAACTGCCAGATGCTGTTTGACGGGCGGTATAAATGGATCCGCAGCTGGAACGACCGGGACGAGCTGTACGACCTGCTGGAAGACCCGGAAGAACGGGTCAACCGGATCGATTCCCTGCCGGATGTGGTGCGCAGGATGCAGAAGTGGACGTTCCGGCAGTAATGGAAAACCCCGGGACAGCATCTTGCTGTCCCGGGGTTTTCCCGGCCAGGGGGATAAAAAGGCGTTTATTTACCGCACAAAATTGGTGACGACCGCCGGCTCCTTTTCCGGCAGGCCGTATGTTTCCTTCCCCAGGGCGATGCTCTTCATCAGGAAGGCCATATTCCGGGCGAGGGTGCGCATCTGCTGCAGGCCCTCCGCGTCCGCCGCCGCTTCGCCCGCCGCGCGGCCGTGGACGCCGTTCCAGTACTGGCCGGAGGCGACCGGCATCCCGCAGATGGTGAAGTATTTGTTCAGTTCGTCGTAGGTCGCGGTCAGGCCGCCCCGCCGGGCCGCGGCCACCGCCGCCCCGACCTTCATCGTCTTGTCGAAGGGGGTGGAGTAGAACAGCCGGTCGAGAAAGGAGACAAGCGTCCCGTTGGCCGACGCATAGTAGACCGGGCTGGCGGCGACCAGCCCGTCCGCCGCCTCAAATTTCGGGGCGGTCTCGTTGACCAGGTCGTCAAAGACACATCTCCCGTTTTTCTTGCAGCTTTGGCAGGCGATACATCCCCGGATGGCTTTGTTCCCCACCTGCACCGTCTCGACCTCGATCCCTTCGGACAGAAAGACCTTTTCCATCTCTTTGAGCGCGAGGGCCGTGTTGCCGTTTGCGCGCGGGCTTCCGTTTATCATCAAAACCTTCATTGTGATACCTCCATATTCTGCGTGCCGGGTGGCTTTCTTCCGTTTTCAGTATAACGCTCCGCTTCCGGCGTGTCAAGGAACCGGCATCCGGAGGCTGCCCCCCAGAATTTACAAATTTTTTATTGCGGCGGGAAATTCCCAGTGGTATAATAGGGTAAAAGGGGGTACGCGCGGATGAAGATTTCGACAAAAGGGCGCTATGCGCTGCGGATGATGCTGGACATCGCCCGGCAGGGGGAGGGCGCGGTCGTCTCCCTGAAGGACATCTCCGGCCGGCAGGAAATTTCGGTCAAGTACCAGGAGCAGATCGTCATGCAGCTGGGCCGGGCGGGGTTCCTCTCCAGCGTCCGCGGCCCGTCGGGCGGGTATAAGCTGGTGCGGAAGCCGTCCGAATATAAGGTAGGCGAGATCCTGCGGTCGATCGAAGGGAGCCTGGCCCCGGTCGCCTGCCTGGACGGGGAGGAAAACCAGTGCGGCCGGTGCGGCTACTGCGAGACGCTTTCTTTCTGGCAGGGGCTGGACGAAGTCATCAACCGGTATGTCGACCGGTTTACGCTGCAGGACCTGCTGGATGAGTGCCAGGGGCAGGGTTGAGCGGATAGAGCGGGGAGGGGAACGGCCTTCCCCGTTTTTTGTCCGCTAAAATTAGCACTTTTATATCATGAGTGCTAAAAATTCCCTTGACAATCCGCCGGGAATGTGGTAGGATAAAAACATAGTGAAAAACTATGGAAAAATGGGCGCGGCCTGTCAGGGGCGGCCCTGTCATGAACCGCCGCCGGCCGGGGCCGGCGCGGGAGAGATAAAGATCAGGGAAAGGAAGGATCATATGCTGCAATGGCGGGAACTGCGGGCAGACGAACGGGAAAGCTGGTACCGGGAAAAGCTCCAGCGGGATTTCCCGGCGGACGAGCTTAAACCCTACGCCCGGATCGAGGCGCTGGTCGGGCAGGGGGTCTACCACTGCTGCCTGTTTGCGGACGGGGCGGGAACGGAAGTGGCGTACGCCTACTGGAAAGACTGCGGGAAATTTGTCCTTCTGGACTATCTGGCGGTCGAGCCGGAAGCGCGGGGGAAGGGCGTCGGCTCTGCGGCGCTGCGGATCCTGTCGGAGGAGATCGCCGCCGGGCGGACGATGCTGATCGAGGCGGAAAACCCCGCCTGCGCCGGGAGCCTCGCGGAACAGGCCGCCCGCAAAGCCCGCATCCGCTTTTATCAAAAGGGCGGGATGCGGCTGTCGGGGGTGCTGGAAGAGGCGTTCGGGGTCGAATACCGGATTTTGACCGGCGGGCCGGAGGCGGACGACCGGGAAGTCGCCCAGGCGATGATGGACGCCTACTACCAGATGGTCCCGGCGGATATCGTCCGGCGGGAAGTGAAAAACTGGATCCCGTAAGCGGAAAAGGGCGAAATGTGAAAAAACTGCGCATTGTCATGGGAATGGAAATCAATTCCAAAGAAGTTTTTGATAAATTTCACATTTCGGCTATCTTTTCGAAGATGAACATGATATAATGAAAATACCAATTAACAAACCGGGCCGGCCATGCCGGCTGGGGGCATCCCCGATACATATTCCGACAGGAGAAAGGAAGTCTGATCACTATGGCCCTTGGGAAAATCCTCGTCACCGATGACGATAAGAACATCTGCGAACTGCTCCGCCTTTACCTGGAAAAGGAAGGCTACAGCGTCATCCTCGCCCACGACGGCGAAGAGGCGCTGCTGAAATTTGAGACCCTCCACCCCGACCTGGTCCTCCTGGACATCATGCTGCCCGGCCTGGACGGCTGGCAGGTCTGCCGGGAGATCCGTAAAAAGAGCCAGGCGCCGATCATCATGCTGACCGCCAAGGGCGAGACCTTCGACAAGGTGCTGGGGCTGGAGCTGGGCGCCGACGACTATGTCACCAAGCCCTTCGACACCAAGGAGATTGTCGCCCGCATCAAGGCGGTGCTGCGGCGGGTCGGCCAGAACAACCAGTCTTCCGACATCAAGGAAGTGCGGTATGACAAGCTGGTCGTCAACATGACCCGCTATGAGCTGAAAGTCGACGGCAAGGTCGTCGATACCCCGCCCAAGGAGCTGGAGCTTCTGTTCCACCTCGCCTCCAACCCCAACCGGGTCTATACCCGCGACCAGCTGCTGGACGAGGTCTGGGGGTTTGAGTATTACGGCGACTCCCGGACGATCGACGTCCATGTCAAGCGGCTGCGGGAGAAGCTGGAAGGCGTTTCGGACAAGTGGTCGTTAAAGACCGTCTGGGGCGTCGGGTATAAGTTTGAGGTCGTCGACCTTCTGTAAACAGCGCTGATAGCCCGCCCGGGATTTCTCAGGCGGGCTATCTTTCATATAGAATGAAAAATGAAGAATGAATATTGAATAATGAAGAATAAATATAGAAACGCCCCGCGTTTCATGATTTAAAACCGGATGTAAAACTGGACGCCAATTAAACCGGCACAAATCATTATTCGTTATTCATTGTTCATTATTCATCCTTCATTAAATCTTCCTTGGGGGTGCCCTCCTTTGCAGAAAAGCATATTCTACAAATATTTCCGCAACTTTGCCGCCGTTGTCGCCGTGTCGATCCTGGTGCTGGGGAGCCTGTTCATGATCTTCGCGACCGATTATTTCAAGGAGGACAAGCGGGAGACGATGGAACAGCAGGTCGCCGTCACCAGCTCCCTCCTGCTGGCCAATTCGGACTATGACCCGGAGTCCAACCGGGTGGTCATCAATTCCTCCGCCATCACCGAAGGGTTCGAGACCCTGTCGATGCTGGGGGACAGCGCGGTCTTTTTCACCAACTCCTCCGGTGTCATCCAGCTCTGGTGCGAGGGCGGAGACTTTTCCCAGCCGGTTTATACCGTCTCCCCCCAGGTGCTGCGTTCGATCGACGGGGAGGGCAGCTACTTTGCCGCCGGGCGGATGGCGGGGCTGTTCGACGAGTCCTACTATACCTACGGCGAAGGGATCCAGATCACGTCCGGCGCGACGATCGGGTATATCTTTGTCGCCGAGCCGGCCAGCGAGCTGCAGAGCTTCCTGACCGAAATGATCAAGATGTTCCTCCTGTCGGCGGTGGCGGTACTGGTCTTATCGGTCGTCGTCACCTATTATTCGACCATCAAGATGGTGCGTCCCCTCCGGGAGATGGCGGCGGCGGCCAAAAAGTTCGGGCAGGGGGATTTTTCCTCCCGGATCGACGTTACCTCCGACGACGAGGTGGGACAGCTGGCGATGGCGCTCAACAATATGGCCCAGTCCCTTTCCCAGCAGGAGTCGATGCGCCGCAGCTTTATCGCCAACGTTTCCCATGAGCTGAAGACCCCGATGACCTCCATCGGCGGGTTTATCGACGGGATTTTGGACGGGACGATCCCCCCTTCCGAGCACCGGAAGTACCTGCGGATCGTGTCGGAAGAGACCGGGCGGCTCTCCCGCCTGGTGCGCAGTATGTTAAACCTCTCCCGCATCGAAGCGGGGGAACTGAAGCTGAACCGCGTCAGCCTCAATATTGTCGACACGATCGCCCAGACCCTTTTCACCTTCGAGCAGTCGATCGAGGGGAAAAAGCTGGATATCCGCGGGCTGGACGCCGGGAAGGTGATGGTCGACGCCGACGCCGACCTGATCCACCAGGTGGTCTATAACCTGATCGAAAACGCCGTCAAGTTTGTAAACGAGGGCGGGTATCTCGCCTTCTCCTTCCGCACCGATGGCGGGATGACCTATATCGGCATCCGCAATTCCGGCGAGGGGCTGGCCAAGGAGGAGATCCCCCGGGTCTTCGACCGGTTTTACAAGACCGACCGCAGCCGCGGCATCGACAAGAACGGTGTCGGGCTGGGGCTTTACCTGGTCAAGTCGATCGTCGGGCTGCACAGCGGGGATATCATCGTCAGCAGCGTACAGGGGGAATACACCGAGTTTGTCTTCTCGGTCCCGTCGGCGAAGGTAAAGGCCTCCCCGATCGTCACCGGCCGGGAAAAGGAGTACGGGGTCAATTCCTCCGGGCTGATCCCGGTCGAACAGGCCGGGCCGGCGGCGGAAGCGCCGGATACAGAGGCGTAAAGCAGATTGTTACATTCTGCGAAAGAAAAATTCATCTTTTTCTGGTATGCTGGGGATAGACAGAAAAAGGAAGATGCGTCCGGCGGGCGGCCGGGCGCGTCCCTTTCCCCTCCCTCCGACAGCCATTTTCAGAAAGGTGTTGAGCGAATGGCAGATCAGAACTACCGGCGTCCGGACGGAAAGGAAGACGGCCGGCCGGGCAGCGGCCAGACCTATCACGGCGGCCGGGCGGCCGGATGGGGCGGGAACCCCGGCGGCGACCCCAACGCCCGGCAGGCTCCGCCGCAGTACGGTATGAACGAAAACGGCGCCTACCGCTACAGCTATGAGGACTATAACCGCATCTCCTATGCACCCTATCCCGGCGGGGATGGGAAAAAGGGCGGGAATGGGGTCAAGATCTTTGCCGCGATCATCACGGTGCTGTTTATCGCCGTCCTGATGCTGCTGATCGGGCTTTTGTCCGTCGGGCGGGCGGAGCGCACCGCCGGCTCCCCGGCGCTGGAGGAAGGTTCCGCTTTACAGGAAGAACCCTCCCGGCCGGAGCGGGACGTCCCGAGCCTGACGATCACTTCCCATGCGGAAGAGGATACGTTTATCAGCTCGGACGGCAAACTGACGACCCCGCAGATCTATGAAAAGGTGCGGCCGTCGGTCGTCGGCATCCTGAATTACGCGGCCGAAAACCCGCTGACCGCCGCCTCGTCCGGCAGCGGCATCATCCTCTCGTCCGACGGGTATATCCTGACCAACGCCCATGTCATCGAAGGGGCGGCCAACCTGATCGTCGTGCTGGACAACAGCGAGGAATACGCCGCCCAGGTGATCGGCGCCGACACCTCTACCGACCTGGCGGTCTTGAAGGTCGAAGCGGAAAACCTGACCGCCTCGGAACTGGGCGACTCCGACCAGCTGCAGGTCGGGGAAAAGGTGGTCGCGATCGGCAACCCGGCGGGGCTGAACCTGGCCGGGTCGACGACACAGGGCTGCGTCTCGGGGCTTGAGCGGACCATCTCGGTCAGCCTGGAGAGCGGCGAGACGATCAGCATGGAGGTCATCCAGACCGACGCCGCCATCAATCCCGGCAACTCGGGCGGGCCGCTGATCAACGAGTACGGACAGGTCATCGGCATCAATTCCAGCCGGCTGACCGCTTCCAACTATTCGACTTACAACGGCATCGGGTTCGCAATCCCGGTCAACAGCGCCCTGCCGGTCGTTGAAGACCTGATCCAGTACGGTTATGTCACCGGGCGGGTCAAGCTGGGGATCACCTATTACGCCATCAGCGAAGTGGTCGCGGCAATGTCCGGGTATACGCCGGGGCTGCTGGTCTACAGCGTCGACACGACGATGGATATCTACCGGAAGGGGATCCGGGCGGGGGATGTCATCACCGAGATCGACGGCCTTCCGGTTACGACCCGGGACGCCGTCAAGGAGGCGCTGGAAGGCAAGTCGCCGGGGGATTCCATCCTGCTGACCTGTACCCGCACCACCGCTTCCGGCAGCTCGACCTTCTCGGTCGAGGTGGAGCTGGGGGAGGACACCGGCAGCAGCGATACCGGCGCCTATTCGACCGAGACCGGCGGGGCGGTCGGGGTGCCGACGGCGCTGCCGCACAGCGGGATGTGAGTTGTTAAGGAAACAACTTTATAGATAAGCACCGCACCCCAAAGGCTCCCTCTTTGAGGGAGCTGGCTGCGAAGCAGACTGAAGGAGTGTGGTTAGACAGCTTCGCTGTATAACCACATAAGCAAAATAGCTTGAAGGAAAAACAGCTTTCGCCTGTTTTTCCCACTCCTTCCGGCGCATCCGCGCCACCTCCCTCGGGGAGGGAGGCCGGGGTTTGCGCCTGCCCGAAAGCTGTATTGTTGTACCTAAAAACAAAAGCAAAAAAGAAACCCGGTGTGTTCTGAAAGGTCAGAACACACCGGGTTTTTATATGCGTGTCTTTAAAAATCAGCACTCAAACGGGACGGGGCGGCCTTCCGCATCCGACTGGAAAGCGGCTTCCATCAGCTTCATGACCCGCATCATCTGCGGATGGGTGATAAGCTGGGTCTCTTCGCCGTCGATCGCCTTGCAGACGTTGCGGTAGAAGTCGTGGACGTCCGAATGGATGTCCGGGACCGGCAGGTGGTCGAGGGAGCTGGGCTTGCGGGGTGCCATCGTCTTGGTGAGGCCGGCGGCGGTGATGACGGGCTTGACCTCGCCTTCGTCGTCGTTCTTGTAGATGACCATCTCGCCGCTCGCGGTGTCAAAGCTCTGCAGCATCGCGGTGCCGACCGCGCCCTGCATATACCAGCGGGGGAGGTTGATGAAGTTGGTGGTGCCGACTTCGATCCGGTAAACCAGGCCGCTTTCAAAGACCACGTCCATCTTGAAGCCGTCGTCTACTTCGTCGTTGGTGATGTGGTCCATCCGGGCGTAGACGCTCTTGACCTTCTCGGGGATCATCTGGAGCATCTGGTCGATCAGATGGACGCCCCAGTCGAGCATCATCCCGCCGCCGTGGGCCTTATGCTGCCGCCAGTCGCCGGGGATGCCGCGGGAACCGTGGACGCGGGACTCGATGTTGAAGACGTACCCCAGTTTGCCGCTTTCGTATACTTCCTTCATCGCGAGGAAGTCCTCGTCCCAGCGGCGGTTCTGGTGGACGGTGAACAGCTTGCCGGTGCGGACGGAAGCGTCGATCATCTCCTGCAGGTCGGCGCTGCAAAGCGTGACCGGCTTTTCGCTGATGACGTTCTTGCCGGCTTCCATCCCGCGGATGGCCAGCTCCTTGTGGCAGTCGTTCGGGACCGCCAGCACCAGGATATCGACCTCCGGGTCGGCCAGCACCGCTTCAAAAGAAGGATAGGCATAGATGCCGCGCTCCCGGGCCAGCTGCTGCCGCTCTTCCTTGATGTCGTACACGCCTTTCAGCACGACGCAGTCGCTGCCGTTCTCCATGCCTTTCGGCGGCTGATAGCCGTCGTTTTCCAGCTTGGCGCCGCAGATCGCGCGGGTATGCCAGCCGCCCATGCCGCCATAGCCGATGACTACAACATTTTTCTTTGCCATATTTCTTGCACCCTTTCCGTGTAAACGTTTACATCCTTAGTATACCCGACCTGTTTCAAATTCTCAATAGGCAAAAAGGCAGAATTTCAGGGGAAATTTCTGGTCAAAAATGGCAAAACGACAATCCCCGGCCGGTATGCCGGGGAATACCGGCGAGATGGGGGCGCGGGGGATGGAGCGGGCGGATAAATTACCCTCCCTTTACCTTTTCTTTATTCCGGATTTACAAAAGTACGGTATCCTGTCTAAAAAAATAACTTTTTCAAATTATACCCGATTTTCAGGATTACCCCGAAAAAGAACCGCGTCTTCCGTATCCTGTAATTGCGGATGGGAGGGAACGATTATGGTCCGGACAGAACAGGACATCCTGCGGCTGGTCTACGCCGCGAAAATCGACCGCGAAGCCGCCGACGCGCTCATCCGGCAGTATATGGGCTTTATCCGCAGCGAGACGGTGAAGTTTACCCACGCGCCTCCCGAGGAGGGGCATGAGGATGAACTGAGCCTTGCAATGTTTGCCTTTTACGAGGCGGCGCTGCACTATGAACGGGGGCGCGGTTCTTTTCTGGGCTATGCCGCCCGGGCGATCCGCAACCGGCTGATTGACCACTACCGGACGGAAAAGCGCCACCGGGGGCATCTCCCGCTTCAGCAGGAGGCCGGGGACGGCCGGGAGGACCCGCCGGCGGATACGATTGCCGATCCCAGGGACGCCTACGGCGAGATGGAGATGCGGGAGGCGAGCCGGGAAGAGATCGCGAAGTTTTCCCGGGAGCTGGAAAAGTTTGGCCTGTGCCTGACAGACGTCGCGGAAAACTGCCCCCGGCAGGGGCGGACGTTTGCGGCCTGCCGCAGGGCGCTGGATTACGCCCGGGGAAAACCGGAGCTTTTGCGGAAGCTGGCGGAAAACGGGCGGCTGCCGGCGGCGGAACTGGCGCGGGAGGCCGGCGTTGACCGCAAGACGCTGGAACGGCACCGGAAATACCTGGTGGCGGCGCTGCTGGCCTTTACCAACGGCTTTGTCATCATCCGCGGGCATCTGCGCCGGCTGGCGCCGCCGAGAGGAGGGGAAACGGGATGAAATACCTTGTGCTGGAGACCCACCCCGGCTATGCGGTGCTGCTGGACGAGGAGGGGCGGTTTGTCCGGGCGGCAAACTTCCGCTACCGGGTCGGGGAAAAGGTGGAAAACGCCGTCCTGATGCGGGAGCCGGAAAAGAAAAACCGCTGGCTGCCGGCGGCGGGCGGCGCGGCGGCGGCCTGTATTGCGCTGGGGTTTGCCGGGTACTTTGGCTATTACGCCCCCAACTTCACCGTTTACGGCAGCCTGACGATGGAGATCAACCCTTCGGTGGAGATGGCGCTGAGCGAGACCGGGCGGGTGCTGGGGCTTACAGGCCTGAACCCGGACGGCGAAGCGCTGGTGGAGGGGTATGACTATCGCGGCCGGCGGCGGGATGAGGCGGCGGAGGAACTGGTCGGCCGGGCGATTGACATGGGGTTTTTGTCGGGCGGCGAGGCGGTGACCATCTCCGTCCGCAGTCGGGACGGCGGATGGCAGGCGGATACCGAGGCGGGGACCCGGGCGGCGCTGGAAGGAGCCTACGGCGAATGGATCGTGATCCGGCTGCCGGACGACCCGCCGCCGGAAGAACCGGAAAAAGCCTCCGGCGCGTCCGAACCCGAGATCGTGATCCCGCTGCCGGAACCGGAAAGCGAGCCGGAACCGGCTGCGGAACCCCCGGCGGAGAGCGCCCCTGTCTATCTCCCGGCAGACGATGACGACGACGGACCGTTTGAAGATGACGAAGGCGACGATCGGTTCGAGGATGATGAAGACGGCGACCTGGACGGCTGGCCTGAGGATGACGAAGACGACGATCGGTTTGAGGATGATGAAGACGGCGATCTGGACGGCTGGCCTGAGGATGACGAAGACGACGATCGGTTTGAGGACGACGATGATTTGGACGACGACTGATTTCTGAAAAAAATTTTT
>CALXKG010000008.1 GCA_944388825.1 uncultured Clostridia bacterium
TGGAAGAGCTGGGGCTTAAGTACGCCGTCAACGAAGGGGACGGCGCCTTCTACGGCCCGAAGATCGACTTCCACCTGACCGACTCGATCGGCCGCACCTGGCAGTGCGGGACGATCCAGCTGGACTTCCAGCTGCCCCAGCGGTTTGACCTGACCTACACCGGTGTCGACGGTGAAAAGCACCGCCCGATTATGATCCACCGGGTCGTCTTCGGTTCGGTCGAACGGTTTATCGGCATCCTGATCGAGCACTTTGCCGGCGCCTTCCCCTTCTGGCTGGCCCCGGTACAGGTCAAGGTGCTGCCGATCTCCGAAAAGTACGCGGAGTTTGCCGAAAGCGTCCGCAAAAAGCTGGACGCGGCCGGCATCCGCACCGAGATCGACCTGCGGTCTGAGAAGATCGGCTACAAGATCCGCGCGGCCCAGATGGAAAAGGTGCCTTATATGATGATCCTGGGCGACAAGGAGGCCGAGAGCGGGGACGTTTCCATCCGCGCCCGCGACGGCAGCCAGGAGACGCTTTCGCTGGATGCGTTCATCGCCCGCGCGCAGAAACTGACCGCCGAAAAGACGGCGGAATAAAAATATCCCGGGGTGGGTATTCCCGCCCCGGGATTTTGGAATCAGGTTACGCTGCGGCGGTCGGCCAGCCCGAAGCTGATGGAGAGGGCGCTGTCGACCGAATGCATGGTCTCGGGCGTGATCTCGCCCATCTTTTCCCGCAGCCGCTTTTTGTCGATCGTGCGGACCTGTTCCAGCAGGACGGTCGAGTCCTTCTGCAGGCCGCAGGTCTTTGCCGCCAGCTCGATATGGGTAGGGAGTTTCGCCTTATCCCGCTGGGAGGTGATCGCCGCCGCGATGACTGTCGGGCTGTATTTGTTGCCGACGTCGTTCTGGATGATCAGCACCGGCCGGACGCCGCCCTGTTCCGAACCGACGACCGGCGAAAGGTCGGCATAATAGATTTCCCCGCGGTGGATGGGGGAGGTGTGGTTGGTCATATGGGACCGCTCCTTTCCTGTGTTCTGCCATGTACGGATCTGCCGTTTCCGGCTGCATTTAGTATGACCGGCCGGGGACGTTCCCATACATCCCTGCCGGAAGAAATTCCCATTCCATAATATGACGGAGCGCCGCGGGCGGCGACGGCGGAAGGAAGGATACCATGAATCTGCATATCGTTCTGGTCGAACCCCAGATCCCCCAGAATACCGGCAACATCTCCCGCACCTGCGCGGTGACGGGGGCGGTGCTGCATCTGGTCGGGCCGATGGGGTTTACCGTCGACGACAAAAAATTAAAGCGGGCCGGGCTGGATTACTGGGATAAGCTGGACATCCGGTATTATACCGGCCTTGCCGATTTCTTTTCGAAAAACGCCGGCCCTTTCTATTACTTTACGACCAAGGGCCGCTGCCGGTATACCGACGTTTCCTACCCGGACGGGGCCTATCTCGTCTTCGGGCGGGAAGATAAGGGGCTGCCGGAGCAGCTTTTGAAGGAAAACCCGGGGCGCTGCCTGCGGCTGCCGATGCGCCCGACGCTGCGCAGCCTCAACCTCTCCAACTCGGTCGCGATCGCGGCCTATGAGGCGCTGCGGCAGTGGGATTTCCCCGACATGGAGTCCGCGGGCCAGCTGCATACGATGCGGTGGGAGGACTGACGGCTTGCCGCACGCCAAAGATCATCACATAACGCAAAAACATATCCAAAAATCAGGAGGAGTTGCCCATGAACCAGACCCTGATCGTGACCGATTCGGCAAGCGACGTCCCGGCCGAGCTGGAAGCCCGGTACGGGATCCGCGTCCTGCCCTTTTCGATCGTCGTCGACGGGAAGCCCTACGTCGAGCGGAAGGACTTCACCCCGCAGGAATTCTACCAGATGATGCTGGCGGCCCACGACCTGCCGACCCACGCCCAGATCAACCCGTCGGAATTCCAGGCGGTTTACCGGCAGGCGGAGGAGGACGGCTACCAGTCGGTCATCTACATCTCGATCAACTCCCACGGCTCCGGCACCTTCAACAGCGCCCGGGTCGCGATTGACGCCTACAAAGAGGAAAACCCGGACAGCAAGCTGGACATTTACTGCGTCGACTCGCTTTCCTACACTCTCGGCTACGGCTATATGGCGGTCGAGGCCGCCAAGAAGGCGGAGAAGGGGACCCCGGCCCCCGAGATCGTCCGTTACTGTGAGGACTGGGCGAAAAAGTCGGCCATCTACTTTACCCCCTTTACGCTGGAGTACGTCCGCAAGAGCGGGCGGGTCAGCTGCGCCGCCGCGATCGTCGGGGGGCTGATGGGGATCAAGCCGGTCATCACCTGGGTGGATGGCGAGTCGAAGACCCTCCAGAAGCTGCGGGGGGAGAAGGCGGTCGTCCCGGCGCTGGCCAAAATGGCCGCCGCGAACATGGTGCCGAAGACCGATTACTGCATCGTCACCGGCCTGCGCCCGGAGCTGGGGCAGCAGCTGGCGGATGAGATGGAAAGGGAAGTCGGCTACCCGCCGGCCCTCATCGCCCCGGCCAGCCCCGTCATCGCGATCAACGCCGGGCCCGACCTGGTCGCCATCTGCATCCGCGACCGCAGCCGGTAAACAGCCCGCGGCTGGGTAAAATTTTCCAGAAAATGCGGAAAATTTTCCGGAAACCCTTGCAAAATTCGGTAAAAAGAGGTAAACTAATAGTAGATTGTCAGGGGTGCGTCAAACGCCCCCGTAAGAGAGACAATCTGTCCTTTTGGAAATTTTAAAATGGAAGGAAGATTCCCATGCCCTCTTACAACAAAGTTACGGTCGACGATCTGAACGTCGCCGGCAAAAGAGTCCTGGTCCGCGGCGACTTCAACGTCCCGCTGAAAAACGGCGTCATCACCGATGAAAACCGCATCAACGCCGCCCTGCCCACCATCAAAAAGCTGATGAACGACGGCGGCAAGGTCATCCTCTGCTCCCACCTCGGTAAGCCGAAGAACGGCCCGGAGGAGAAATTCTCGCTGGCTCCCGTCGCCGCCCGCCTCTCTGAGAAGCTCGGCAAGGAAGTCAAGTTCGCAGCTGACCCCGAGGTCGTCGGACCGAACGCGAGAGCGGCTGTCGCCGAAATGAAGGACGGCGACGTCATCCTCCTCGAAAACACCCGTTTCCGCAAGGAAGAGACCAAGAACGAAGAGGCTTTCTCGAAGGATCTCGCTTCCATCTGTGACGTATATGTCAACGACGCGTTCGGCTCCGCCCACCGCGCCCACTGCTCGACCGCCGGCGTTACCGACTATATCAAGGAGAACGCGGTCGGCTACCTGATGGGCAAAGAGCTGACCTACCTCGGCAACGCGGTCAACGACCCGGTCCGCCCGTTTGTCACCATCCTGGGCGGCGCGAAGGTCGCCGATAAGCTGAGCGTCATCGAAAACCTCCTCAAGAAGGCCGATACGCTGATCATCGGCGGCGGCATGGCCTACACCTTCTTAAAGGCCCAGGGCATCCCGGTCGGCCATTCGATGGTGGACGAGACCAAGATCGAATACTGCAAGAATATGCTGGAACAGGCGGCCGAAAAGGGCGTCAAGATCCTGCTGCCGGTCGACTCGGTTTGCGCGAAGGAATTCCCCGACCCGATCGACGCCGAGATCGAGACCGCGGTCTACACCCGTGAGACCGGTATCCCGGACGGCTGGATGGGCCTTGACATCGGGCCTGAAACCGCGAAGCTCTACGCCGAAGAGGTGAAGACCGCCAAGACCGTCGTTTGGAACGGCCCGATGGGCGTCTTTGAGAACCCGACCCTCGCGAAGGGCACCTTTGCGGTCGCGGAAGCGATGGCGGCTACCGACGCGACCACCATCATCGGCGGCGGCGACTCGGCTGCGGCTGTCAACAGCCTCGGCTTCGGCGATAAGATGACCCACATCTCCACCGGCGGCGGCGCTTCCCTCGAGTTCCTCGAAGGCAAGGTTCTGCCCGGCATCGCCTGCATCAACGACAAATAATTGTACCTCAGGGCTTCCGTCCGCCGGTTGGGCGGACGGGGCCTTTTTACATGACGCTGGTCAAAAGCAGAATAAGGAGAGTATACCCATGAACAAAGCTGTTAGAAAAGCGGTTATCGCCGGCAACTGGAAGATGAACAAGACCCGTCCCGAGGCGAAGGAACTGATCGAGGCGATCAAGCCGCTGGTTCAGGACGCCGGCTGCGAAGTGATCTGCTGCGTCCCCTTCACCAACCTGGAGACTGCGCTGGAAGCCACCAAAGGCTCCAACGTCAAGGTCGGCGCGGAAAACTGCCATTTTGAAAAATCCGGCGCGTTCACCGGCGAGATCTCGGCGGAAATGCTGACCGAGATGGGCGTCGAGTATGTCGTCCTCGGCCACTCCGAGCGGCGGCAGTACTTCGGCGAGACCGACGAGACGGTCAACAAGCGTGTCCGCGCGGCGCTGGCTGCCGGCCTCAAGCCGATCGTCTGCGTCGGCGAGATGCTCAAAGACCGCGAGAACGGCATCACCGCCGAGCTGGTCGCGATGCAGACCAAGATCGCCCTTAAGGACGTCACCGCCGAAGAGATGAAGAACGTCATCATCGCCTACGAGCCCGTCTGGGCGATCGGCACCGGCAAGACCGCCACCGCCGAACAGGCCAACGAAGTCTGCGCGCTGATCCGCGCGACCCTCGCTTCCCTCTATGGCGCGGAAGTCGCCGAGGCGACCACCATCCAGTACGGCGGCTCGATGAACGCGAAGAACGCGGAAGAGCTGCTGGCCCAGCCGGATGTCGACGGCGGCCTGATCGGCGGCGCTTCGCTGAAAGCCCCCGACTTTGC
This sequence comes from uncultured Clostridia bacterium, assembly GCA_944388825.1. Taxonomy (GTDB): domain Bacteria; phylum Bacillota; class Clostridia; order Oscillospirales; family Ruminococcaceae; genus Faecivivens. Next base: position 4,814 of record CALXKG010000008.1, read on the forward strand.
CACCATCGTCGCGGCCGCGACCAACGGCTGATCTTTTAGATACCCGCACGGCGGTTCCCGGGGCGACCCGGGAACCGTTTTCGCCCCTCGACGGGCATGGAAAGGAGTTTAAAAATGGCAAAGAAACCTGTAGCGCTGCTGATCATGGACGGCTTCGGCGTGAACCTCTCCAAATTCGGCAACGCGATCGCCGCGGCCAAGACCCCGAACCTCGACCGCCTGCTCGCCAGCTGCCCCTATACGATGATCGGGGCGTCCGGCCTGGACGTCGGCCTGCCGGACGGGCAGATGGGCAACTCGGAAGTCGGCCACACCAATATCGGCGCCGGACGGGTCGTCTACCAGATGCTGGTCAAGATCACCAAGGATATAGGGGACGGCGTCTTCTTTAAAAACCCCGCCCTCGTCCACTCGATGGAGAACGCGAAGGCGAACGGCAGCGCCCTCCACCTGATGGGCCTGGTGTCGCCGGGCGGCGTCCACTCCCACCAGGAGCACCTGTACGGCCTCCTCCAGATGGCAAAGCAGTACGGCCTGGAAAAGGTCTATGTCCACGCCTTCCTGGATGGCCGCGACGTCCCCCCGTCCTCCGCTGCCGAGTATATGAAAGAGCTCTGCGCGAAGATGGAGGAGATCGGCGTCGGCAAAGTGGCGACCATCAGCGGCCGCTACTATGCGATGGACCGCGACAATGCCTGGGACCGGGTCGAAAAGGCCTACGCCGCGATGGTTTACGGCGAGGGGGTCGAGGCGTCCTGCCCGGTCGCCGCGATCGAAGACAGCTATAAAAACGGCGTCACCGACGAGTTCATGCTCCCGACCGTCGTCGACAAAGGCGGCATGATCGGCGCGAACGACTCGGTCGTCTTCTTCAACTTCCGCCCCGACCGCGCCCGGCAGATCACCCGCGCCTATGTCGACCCCGACTTTACCGGGTTCGAGCGGAAGAAGGGCTTCTTCCCCGTCCACTATGTCTGCATGGCGCAGTATGACGCGACGATGCCCAACGTCGAGGTGGCCTACCCGCCCGAGGCGCTGACCCATACCTACGGCGAGATCATCGCCGAGAAGGGGATGACCCAACTGCGGATCGCCGAGACCCAGAAGTACGCCCACGTCACCTTCTTCTTCAACGGCGGCGAGGAAAAGACCTTCGACGGCGAGGACCGGATCCTGGTCCCGTCGCCCGACGTCCCCACCTTCGACTTAAAGCCGGAGATGAGCGCCTATGCGGTCACCGATAAGGTGGTCGAGGCAATCGAGTCGGACAAGTACGACACGATCATCCTCAACTGGGCCAACTGCGATATGGTCGGCCATACCGGCATCTTTGACGCGGCGGTCAAGGCGGTCGAAGCGGTCGATACCTGCGTTGGCCGGACGGTGGACGCGATCCTCGCAAAGGGCGGCGCGGTTCTGATCACCGCCGACCACGGCAACGCCGAAAAGATGAGCGAGCTGGACGGCTCGCCCTTCACCGCCCACACCACCAATGTCGTGCCGCTGATCCTGGCCGGCTGCGACGACTGCAGGGAACTGCGTTCCGGCGGGCGGCTGGCGGATCTGGCGCCGACGATGCTGGACATCCTCGGGATCGAGAAGCCGGTTGAAATGACCGGCTCCAGCCTGATCGTCCGCTGATTCCCGATTCCAACGGGGGCCGCAGCTGCTGTGGCCCCCGTTTTGCTTTTGGGCAGCAGACAAGAGCGACATAGCAAGGGAGAGAGTATGAAAGGAATATGGAAGAGACTTGCGGCGGGGCTGCTGCTGGCGGCCGCCGCCGCGTCGTGCGCCCTGCCCGTTTCCGCCGCCTGGCAGCAGGCGGGCAGCGGCTGGTGGTACAGCTATCCGGACGGCAGTTACCCGGCTTCCGGGTTTGCCGAGATCGATGGGGAATGGTACCTGTTTGACAAAAACGGGTATATGCTGACCGGCTGGCAGCAGTCGGAGGGCGTCTGGTATTATCTGGACGGGAGCGGCGTCATGCAGACCGGCTGGCTCCAGCTTCCGGAAGGGTGGTACTACTTAAAAGGCAGCGGCGCGATGGCATCCGGCTGGCTGCAAGACGGCGGGGACTGGTATTACCTGGACGGCGGCGGAAAGATGGTCACCGGCTGGAAACAGCTGGGTTCCGACTGGTATTATCTGGACGGGGACGGCAGGATGGCCACCGGGAGCCGCACGATCGGCGGGGTGGCCTATACATTCGACGCTTCCGGCCGGATGGTGTCAGAAGGGGGCGTCCAGTCCCCCGACCTGGAGGCGGTCAAAAGGCTGCTGGACGGCGTGGCCCTAAAGCCGCAAAAGACCGCCGATTCGGAGCTGAACGCGCTGGTTGAAAGCTGGTTGGCGGAACATCTCACCGCCGGTATGTCCGGGTATGAAAAGGCGGCCGCGATCTACGACAGCCTGCTGGGCCTCGCCTACGGGACGCCGGAAGGTGAGGACCTCTCCGGCCTGTCGATAGAAGAGATGCTGGAGCTGCTGTTCGGCGGGCCGGAGTACAACGCCCGGCTGCTGCTGCAAGGCGGCAAGGGCACCGAAGAACACTTTGCCGCGGCGCTGGCGGCGATGCTGCGGGCGGCGGGGTTTGACGCCTCCGTCACCGAAGGGGCCGTTTTTGCGGACGGTGGGCAGCAGGATGGCCGCGGGACCAGCTGGGTCACGGTGACGGTGAATGGGACGGATTACTATTTCGACCCCTGCGCCGACCAGCGGGCCGGGACCGGCCGGCTTTACTTCTGCCGGACGGCGGACGAGCTGGAAAACTATCAGCCGGTCGATACCTTCCCCTTCCGGGCAGCTGAGTAAGCGCGCCGCCTATACCTTCCGGGCATCCGGAAAGTTTGTATCGTTTACGATAAGGAAAAATCCCGCCCGGTACCGCCCGGACGGGATTTTTCCTCAACTCATATGGCCGATAAGGTTTAAGTCGATCCGCTCGACCGCCATCCCGTCGACCGGGTGCTCTTCAAAATACCGGGTCAGCAGCTCCATCAGCGGCTCGTCGATATAGTCCCTGACCTGCCGGGTCTCCCGGTCGCAGAGATGGAAGTGGGGGAAGGTGTTGACGTCGAAAATGACCGGTTCCCCGGCCGTCCCGATCTTCATGATCAGCCCCTTCTTCTCAAAGATCCCGAGGATGTTGTAAACGCTGGCGAGGGTCAGGGTGATGTCGTGCTGCTTCAGCGCCGCGACCACGTCCTCGACCGTCACATGGGTCCCCAGTTCCTTTAAGACCCGCAGCACTTCCAGCCGCTGCTGGGTCACCTGGATATGGTTGTCCCGTAAAACCTGTTTCAGCTCTTCCATTTGGCGTCCCCCCTTTCCACCGCTAAAACGGCTATAATTTTAGAATCTATCTAATATTATAAAGGATTTTGGAATAGGTGTCAAGGGGGATTTTGGAAGGGGAGAGGACGGCTCAATCGGATATCCCGCAGAGGGTACGCAGATGGTTTAACAGCAGCAGCTGCCCCTCGTCGTAGTAGACGACGCCCCAGTAGGCGCGGCCGTTTACGCTCCGCTGTTCCAGCCGGATGCCGTTCTGCTCTCCCTTCGGGGTGGGGGAGAGGGTCTTGCGGCCGTTTACCTCCTTCTGTTCCAGGTACCCTTCCGCCGTCAGCCAGCCGGTCAGCGTCTCCCGCTTCAGCTTGTCCATGCTGCCGGGGTCGATATGGCGGTTGACTTCCTGCACGAACCGGCTGATGGAAACACCGCCCGGCAGGATGGGCAGTTCGTCCAGCTCCTCTTCGGTCAGCGAAAAGGGCCGTTTCCCGCCCCGGGCGATCAGCTCCCCGGTTTCGGGGTCGACCGTCCCGCCGGCCGACTGGGCGATCCAATCCAAAAGCGCCGGCATCCGGTCGATGATCCACTGCTGGGCGGATGGGCGGTAGAGGATGACCGGCTGGAACCCGGTCTCACTGCGGTAGATGCCGGCTTCCTCCCCGCCGGGGGTGACGGCGGTCCCTTTTTCGCCCCGTTCCAGCAGCCCCTGGCTGACCAGCCAGGCAGTGACCTGCTTCTGGGAGAGCTTTTTGCAGCCGGGGCCGGCAAACGACCGCAAATAGTCCAGAAACCGGCTGAGGGAGAGCGGACGGTTCTCCGGCTTCAGGGAGGCGAGCTGTTCCGGGGTCAGGGCGAACGGCCTGTCCCCCCTGGTGGCCGGGCGCGCGAGATCCGCCGGGACCAGCTGCCCGTCCGCGATCTTCCGCAGCTGCTCGATGGTATACAGCAGGCACCGGTTTACCCGGGTCTGGTAGAGGCAGGAACCCTCCGGTTCATACAGCCCGGACAACGGGTCTTTCCCCTCCGCCATCCGGGTCAGGTAGTCGATTGCGTGGAGGAGCAGGCGGTTATCTTCCACAGGCGACCCTCCTTTCAAGGTGATGCTTCCCCTCTATTATACCAGCAACCGGCGGAGGATGCAACGATTTGCCATCCTTCGCAAAATCCGGCCATCGTTTTTCATAAAAAGCCCTGTTCACTCGGCGGGGAATGTGGTATAATGGAACCAGCAAACGGAAACGTGCACCAAGAAAGGACGGAATTTTATGGAACTTGTGACCACCCGTTACGGCCAGGTCCGCGGCCGCAAAAAAGAAGGCTGCTACACCTATTTCGGCATCCCCTACGCCCAGCCGCCGGTCGGCGCGCTCCGCTGGCGGGAGCCGCAGCCGCTCCGGCCCTGGGAGGGCGTGCTGGAAGCGAAGAGCTTCCCCCACCGCGCCTGGCAGTTTGTCCAGGAAGCCCCGGCGGACGGCAAGAGCATCAACTACGCGCGGGAATTTTACTCCAACCCCTCCTTCATGCCCCCGATGGACGAGGACTGCCTCTACCTCAACATCTGGCGTCCGCTGACCGGCGAGAAGCTGCCGGTCGCTTTCTGGATCCACGGCGGCGCGCTGATCAACGGCTTCGGCTCCGAGCTGGAGTTTGACGGCGACGCGTTTGCCCGTAAAGGGGTCATCCTTGTCACCATCAACTACCGGCTGGGGGCGTTCGGGTTCCTGCACACCCCCGAGATCACCGCGGAAAACGATGGCCACGGCGGCAACTTCGGCCACCTCGACCAGATCGCGGCGCTCCGCTGGGTGGTGGAGAACATCGAGGCCTTCGGCGGCGACCCGGAAAAGATCACCATCTTCGGCCAGTCGGCCGGCGCGATGAGCGTCCAGACCCTCGTCTCCTCGCCCCTTTCCCGCGGGCTTTTAGCCGGCGCGGTCATGCAGTCGGGCGGCGGGTACGAAGGCGGCCTCAACCGCGACCGTTCGATGGAAGAGGGGTATGACCTGGGGGCAGAGTTCATGCGCATAACCGGCGCCCGCAGCCTGGAAGAGATGCGCGCCCTTACGCCGGAGAAGATCATGGCGGCCGCCGGGCAGCTGATGGGCTACGCCTTCCAGAAGGGCTACGGCCTGCCCTTTACGCCGGTCATCGACGGCTACCTGATGGAAAAGGGCTACAACCAGGTGGTGCGGGACGGCGATATCCCGGACATCCCCTATATGCTGGGCACCTGCGGCAACGACATGGGCGTCACCCCCGAGATGGAAGAGCGCGGCGGGCATATCCCGCTGTACTACGGCTGCATCAACTGGAGCCTGAAAAACGCCGAGCTGGGCCACAAACCGGCCTACGTCTATTATTTCAACCGCAAGCTGCTGGGCGACAACTGCGGCGCCTTCCACTCTTCCGAACTGTGGTACGTCTTCAAGACCCTCGACCGCAGCTGGCGGCCCAAATCCCCGGCGGACTATGAGCTGGCGGAGCGGATGAACGGCTACTGGGCGAACTTTGTCAAGACCGGCAGCCCCAACGGCCCGGAGCTTCCCCACTGGAAGCCCTGCAGCTGGGACAGCCACCATGTGCAGCTGCTGGACGTCGAAAAATAAACAAGATGACCGTTTACAGGCTGTCCCCCGCCGGGGGGCGGCCTGTTTGCGGCGGAAAGGGAAAGGCATATGCTGGAAAAATTAAAGGAAGAAGTCTGCGCGGCGAACCTCCTGCTGCCGAAGTATAACCTCGTCACCTTCACCTGGGGGAACGTCAGCGGCATAGACCGGGAGAAGGGCCTGGTCGTCATCAAGCCGTCGGGGGTCGAGTACGGCGGGATGCGGCCGGAAGACATGGTGGTCGTCCGGCTGGAAAGCGGGGAAGTGGTGGAAGGGGAACTAAACCCCTCTTCCGACACCCCGACCCACCTGGAACTCTACCGCAGTTTCCCGTCCATCGGCGGGGTGGTGCACACCCACTCCCGCTGGGCGACCATCTTCGCCCAGGCCGGCCGCGGCATCCCCGCCTACGGCACCACGGGAGGGGACTACTTCTACGGCGGGATCCCCTGCACCCGGCCGATGACCGAGGCGGAGATCAAAGGGGAGTATGAACTGAGCACCGGCAAGGTGATCGTCGAGACGTTTGCGGGGCGTGACCCCGGCGCGATGCCGGCGGCGCTGGTGATGAGCCACGGCCCCTTCACCTGGGGGGAAAGCCCCGAAAACGCCGTCCATAACGCGGTCGTGCTGGAAGAGGTGGCGATGATGGCGCTGCACACCGAGCTGCTGGGCCGGAAAGAGCCGATGCAGCAGGCGCTGCTGGACAGGCACTACCTGCGCAAGCACGGGGCAAACGCCTACTACGGGCAGAAAAAGCGGTAAAGGTTACAAACCGGTAAAAATCCTGCGGATTTCCCCGCGGGATTTTTTATTGTTCCGTTATCTTTTGGAAAAATGTGGGAATAATTTTTGAAAAGTACTTGAATTACCGATAGGGGTATGCTATAATACTGGTAAATCCTGGCAATAGCCAAATCAAAGGAGGAACGAGTGATGAAGAAAAAGATACTGGCGGCTATGCTGGCCGCCTGCGTCTTGACTGCGATTCCGGCTGGGATCGGTACTTCGAACCCTCTAGGGGG
>CALXKG010000009.1 GCA_944388825.1 uncultured Clostridia bacterium
CTGTTTACCGCCGGGGCATTGGACGCGCTGATGGACCACGGGATAAAAATCGGCCGCTGCTACGGCGTTTCGGCGGGGGCCTGCAATATGATCTCCTACTACTCCGGCCAGCGGGGCCGCAACCGCAAGGTCAACGTCACCTTCGCCGGGGACAAGCGGTATATGAGCTGGGGGAACCTCATCCGCGAGGGCGGCTATTTCAGCGAAGAGATGATGTTCCATAAAATCCCCGAAAAGCTCCTCCCCTTTGACTATGAGGCTTACCGGAAGGCGGACCCCGACTGCTATGCCGTCGCGACCAGTATGCTTTCCGGGCACCCGGTCTATTTAAAGCTCCCGGCCGACCTCAGGACCGGGTACAAGCCGATCCTGGCGTCGATGTCGCTGCCGCTGATCTCGACGCCGGTCAAATTGAACGGCGACCTGCTGCTGGACGGCGGGCTGGCCGACCCGATCCCGGTGCAGAAGGCGCTGGCGGACGGCTGCGACAGGCTGCTGGTCATCCTGACCCGGCAGAAGGGGTATCGGAAGGGGAAGGAATCCACCCTTTCCCTCTCAAGGATCGCCTACCGGAACTACCCCAGCCTGCTGCGGACGATGGAACGCCGGCCGGAGATCTACAACCACGAGACCGCCTATGTCGAAGCCCTCGAGGCGGAAGGGCGCGCCATCGCCATCCGCCCGGCCGGCCCGGTCGAGGTGGGCCGCACCGAAAAGGACGTCCGCAGGCTGGACGCCCTCTATGCCGAAGGGTATAACGAGACCTGCGCGAAGATCGGGCAGATCCGGGCGTTTGCCGAAGGAAAGTAAGACGCGCCGGCCATCAGATTCAGAAAGGACTGTTCCCCATGAGCAAAGTTATCATCCCCGAAGGGTATAAGCCGCTCCTCAGCCTCTACGACACCCAGAAGGCCATCGGGCTGAACAAGCGGCTGTTCGCCGATATGCTCTGCGGGGCCTTAAACCTCCGCCGGGTATCGGCCCCGCTGTTCGTCGACGCGGCCAGCGGCTTAAACGACGATTTAAACGGGGTCGAGCGCCCCGTCGCCTTTGATATGAAGGATACCGGCGTCAACGCCCAGGTCGTCCACTCGCTGGCCAAGTGGAAGCGAAAGGCGCTCCGCGACTACGGCTTCCAGCCGGGGGCCGGGCTCTATACCGATATGAACGCCATCCGGCGGGACGAGGAACTGGACAACCTCCACTCGGTCTACGTCGACCAGTGGGACTGGGAAAAGGTCATCCGGGAGGAAGACCGGACGACCGAATACCTCCAGGACACCGTTAAAAAAATCGTCCACGCCATCTGCGAGACCGAAAAGACGATGCGGGCGATCTTCCCGCAGCTGGCCGCCCGCCCCGCCCACGACGAGGAGATCACCTTTGTGACCGCCCAGCAGCTGGAAGACCTCTACCCCGGCCTGACGCCGAAGGAACGGGAAAACGCCTTTGTCCGGGAACACGGCACCACCTTCCTCTCCCAGATCGGCGGGGCGCTCAGAAGCGGCAGGCCCCACGACGGCCGCGCGCCCGACTACGACGACTGGACGCTCAACGGCGATATCCTCTTCTGGAACGACACGCTGGGGTGCAGCTATGAGGTCAGCTCGATGGGCATCCGGGTCAGCCCCGAGAGCCTGGACAGGCAGCTCTCGATCGCCGGCTGTGACAACCGCCGGGCGCTCCCCTTCCACCGGGCGCTGCTGGAGGGGAAGCTGCCCTATACGATCGGCGGCGGCATCGGGCAGTCGCGGCTCTGTATGCTGCTGCTGGGGGTCGCCCACATCGGCGAGGTACAGTGCTCAGTCTGGGACGAAGACACCTACAGCCGGTGCCGGGCGGCCGGCATCCCGATCCTGTAATATGGACGCAAAAATGCGGCAGGAGATGGTTCCTGCCGCATTTTTGCGCTGTGAGGGCTTTAAACCCTCTCTTTGGAATAAGCGACCGAGCCCCAGCCGATCTTCCGGATCAGCCCCTCCCGGGGGCCGAAATGCAGGACGTCGTCATACTGCGCGGGGGCGGCGATGATCGCGCCGCAGACCGCAAGCGTGTCGGGAACGATCTCTTTCGGGACGCCGAGGTAGCCGTGGCCGGGGAAGAGGACGTCGAATTCCTCCAGCCGGCCGGAAAGCGCCCGCAGCCCATCCCGATAGGCCCGGACGGTCTGGTACTCCCGGTATTCCCCCTCCGGCAGCGGGCCGAAGATAAAGGTCGGGGTGCAGCAGACCGCGTCGCCGCTGAAGAGGATCCGGCGCCTGCGGTCCAGCAGGCCGGAACAGCCGGCGCTGTGCCCGGGGATGTGCACCAGCTCCAGCGTCTCCCCGCCGCCCAGGTCGAAGGTAAACCCCGCGTCCACCGGCACGATCCCGTAGGGCCGGAAGGGCGGGATGTCGGAAGGCCGGTAATAGTCCGCCTCCTGCGGGATAAACGCCTTCCGCCCGTCCGGCGTCATGCTGTCCGCCAGCGGCCGGAGGTCATACCGGTGGATGAACACCCGGTCAAACTGCACGTTGCCGAGGGTGTGGTCGCCGTGGAAGTGGGTGTTGAAGACGTCATAGGGTTTGTCGGTCAGCGTCTCCACCAGCGCGCGGAGATCCCCGATGCCGAAGCCGGTGTCGATCAGCACCGCCCGCTCCGGCCCGGTGACCAGGTGCATCCAGGCGTCCCCGCCCAGGCCCGGGCTTTTGGAATAGATCGAATAGACCCCTTCCGCCAGCGTGAAAACCTCGACCGGCGCGCAGTCATACCGCCTGACCTGCCCCGCCGCCCGGAGGGCGGCAAGCTGTTCGGCCCCCAGCCGGCTCTGCTGTTCAATGATCATCGTTACCATCCTTTCCTGACGTGTATCCGGAACCCCTCCGGTACCGGCGGGCCCTCCGATACGGTTTATGGGGGCGTTTTCCCCCGCTTTCCACATAAAAGGTTTATAAAATCCACCGGCCCCCTGCTTTCCCGCCCGGAATGCTGAAAATTATACAAAAAAGATAACTTTTGACGGTACAAAATCCCCAATGTATGGTATACTGATAAAGAGGACCATACCATTTCGCGCAAAGAGGGGAAACCGATGGAGAGAAAATACAAACTGATGCTGGTGGACGACGAACCCTGGGCGCTCACCGGGATAGAGGAGATCATCGACTGGGAAGCGCTGGGCTTTTCGGTGGTCGCCCGGTGCGGCTGCGGCCGGGAAGCGCTGCTGCAGGCCCGGATCCACCAGCCGGACGCGGTGATCACCGATATCCGGATGCCGGATATGACCGGGATCGAGCTGATCCGGCTGATCCGGCAGGTCCCCCTGCCGGTCGAGTGCATCGTCGTCAGCGCCTACTCCGACTTTGAGGTCGCCCGGGAGGCGATCCGCCTGTCCGCCGTCCACTACCTGCTCAAACCGCTCTCCGAACGGGACGTCCGGGAGGCGGCGCTGCTGCTGCGGGAAAAGCTGGACCGCAGCGGGCGCCCCATCCGGCGGGATAAACCGGTCTTTCAGATCGATGAGAAAAACCCGGTATTCCCCGGAACCCCTGGGGGAGGGGCGAACGGCCATTTCCTGCTGCTCTCCGAGTCCCCGGCGGTCTATTCCGTCCAGAACCAGCTGCGCGCCGGCTGCCAGCCGGTCCAGATCGGCAAGCTGTACGGGCTTCTGACCACGGAAAAATGCACCAGCCTGCCGGACGACTGCGGCCAGAGCCGGCCCTTTTCCGGCGTGTCCGACAGCTGGGGGCTGATCCGCTCCGCCTTCGCCTCGCTGGACGGCGGCTTCCAGTACGCGCCGGAACCGGAAATGAAGGGCAAGACCCCGTCGGCGGCGGACATCCAGTTTTACCTGTGGGAACGGATGGGGGAGGACGTCACGCTGAAAATGCTGGCCGGGCACTTTTTCCTGAGCGAGACGTATATCTGCGACCTCTTTAAGAAACAGGCGGGGGAAACGGTGCTGGGGTTTTTAAAGCATATCCGCCTCCACCGGGCGGCGCGGCTGCTGGCCGGCAGCGGGCTGACGCTGCGGGAGATCGCGGCCCGCTGCGGCTACAGCGACTACTCCTACTTCGGCCGCCACTTCAAAGCCGAGACCGGGCTGCCGCCCGAGCTCTACCGGAAGGAAAAGCGGTCGGGCAGATGACCAAAGTCGCCGCCGTACCGGGGGATGACCAGCTCGGCGACAGCGTAATACCCTTCCTTCGACCGCAGGTTTAAGTGGGCGTGGCCGCCGAAGGTCAGCTTCAGCCGCCGGTAGATATTCGGCAGGCCGATGCTCCCCTTGGGCACCCCGAAATCCCGTTCCGGCTCCATCTGGCCGACCGAAGCGGTCTCATCGTCGGTGTTCTTCATCTTCCAGAGGATCTCCTCCAGCTTTTCTTCCGGGATCCCCCGGCCGTTGTCGGCGATCCGGACATACAGCCGCCCTTCCCGGATAAACGCCTGCACCAGCAGTTTGCCCGACCGGCCGCGGAAGGCGTGGGAGAGGATGTTTTCCGCCAGCGGCTGCAGCAGCATCGGCAGCACCGGCCAGTCCAGGGTCTCCGGGGCGATGTCCTCCAAAACGGTGAACCGCCCGGGGAACCGCACCTCCATCACCGCCAGGTAGCCGCCCAGCTGCCCCAGCTCGTCCTCCAGGTGGACCATCGGCGGCGCGTAGACCGAATAGCGGAACATCTGGCACATCCCGCCCACCAGCTGCTCGACCGGCGCGGCGTGGAACCGGTGGGCCAGCGACCGGACCGATTCCAGCGTATTAAAGAGGAAGTGGGGGTTGATCTGCGCCCGGTAGGCCAGCATTTCCGCCCGCGACTGGGCCAGCCGCGCCTCGTAGTTTAACTGGGTCAGCCGCTTTTCTTCCTTCACGGCGGCGCTGAGCCGGGCCATCGTCTCGTTTAACACCTCCGACACCGGCCGGAGCTCCTTGACCGCCGGCGTCCGCACCGGGGCGGAGTCGGTGTCCAGGCGGGAAATGTCCTCGCTCAGCCGCCCGATGTCCCGCCGGACCCCCAGCAGGATCCCCACCATCACCATCAGGAAAAGCAGGACCGTCAGAAGGATCAGCATGACGATCAGGCTGCGCATCTGGTCGATCGCCGCGACCGCCGCCCATTCGGGCACCAGATAGAAAAGCTCCCAGCCCGGCCCCTCGATCACCGACCGGACGGTCAGGTACCGCTCCCCGCCGATCATCAGCGCCCCTTCCCCTTCCGGCACGTCCGGGAGGGCGTTTTTTTCCGCCTCGGAGAGGGCGCGGGTCCCGGCAAACACCGACCCGCCGCCGGAGAGGAAAGCGGCGCCCTCGGCATAGCTCAGCGGCACCAGGCTCGCCTGCAGCTCCGCCACATCGTACACGATCCCGCAGAGCATCCGGTTCTGGCGGTAGCGGTAGCCGTCGATGTTGCCGTAGACCGGCATCAGGTAGACAATATACTGCCGCCCTTCCCATTCGACGACCGGCGAATAGACCGGCTGGGTAAAGGTGAGGTTGTCCGCGATCCCGCAGGCCGCCATCGCCTCCCGGACCACGTCGGTGTAGGAATTGGTGGCCGACAGCTTCCGCCCCCGGTAGGAGAGCAGGACAATGTCGGTAAACCCTTCCCCCAGCGTTTCAATATAATCCAGCACATCCGCCGCCAGGGATTTGGCCTCGATGACCTGGGACGGGGTGCCCGAAAGCAGGAACCGCTGGCAGGCGACCGAATAGGCGGCGGTCTGGGCGGCGCTCATCGAACGCTCCAGCACCCGTTCCAGCTGGCCGCGGGAGGCCTCGGTCAGCGAATGGAAGCTCTCCTCCGCCTGCCGGCGGGCGGCGTCGCGGACGCCGAAAATATAATACCCGGTAACGGTCAGAAGCGCCGCCGCCATCAGGGCGAGCGCCAGGATCAGGCTCGCCCGGAGGCTGAAGCTCCGGGGGGCCTTTTTGTTTTCCGCATTTTTGCGCATATCCGTCTTTCCTTTCTATCGAGACCGTCAAAGAAATGACGCTGTTTTCATCTTTTCCCAAACGTATTGTAGCATATCCGCCATATTGCCGGCAATGGGTGGAATAAATTCATCCGAAAATCGTACGAGAGAAACCGAAAATCGTCCCTTTTCAAAATGTGAATTTTCCGTTATGATAGAGACAACAAAATTGGTGCGGGAAATGAAGAAATTTTCAGCACACCGGAAATTCACAACAAGGAGTGGTACGCTTGGCTGCAAAGGCAAAAGAAAAAAAGGCGGTCACCGCCGCCCAGGCCACCGGCCTGCAGAAGGTCGCCATCAATATGCGCAAGTACTGGCAGATCTACATCCTGCTGATCCCGGCGCTTATCTGGTACATCATCTTCGCCTATTACCCGATGGCGGGCTTACAGCTGGCCTTCAAGACCTACAAGGCGAAGATCGGCATCTGGGGCTCCCCCTGGTGCGGGTTCCAGAACTTTGAGGCGGTCTTCCGGGATATGTACTTCTGGCGCTCGGTCGGGCGGACGCTGCTCATCAACTTCGGGCGGCTGATCATCAACTTCCCGGCGCCGATCCTGCTGGCGCTGATGTTAAACGAGCTGCGGGTCGGGAAGTACAAGAAGGTCATGCAGACCGTCTACACCTTCCCCCACTTCCTCTCCTGGGTCATCGTCGCGTCGATCATGACCAACCTCCTTTCGATCGACGGGCTGGTCAACAGCGCCCTCTCGGCGATGGGGCTTTCGACCGTCAACTTCCTCGGCAGCGAATCCCTCTTCCAGCCGATGCTGTACATCACCGATATCTGGAAATCGGCCGGCTACTCCTCGATCATCTACCTCTCGGCGATATCCGGCATCGACCAGGACCAGTACGAGGCGGCGGAGATCGACGGCGCGACCCGCTGGCAGCGGATCTGGCACGTCACCCTGCCCAACATCCTGCCCACCATCTCGGTCCTGTTCATCATGACGACCGGCAACCTGATGACCGCCGGTTTCGACCAGATCTTCAATATCAGCAACGCCGCCACCAAGAACGTCGCCGAAGTGCTGGATATGTACATCTACCGGATCACCTTCACCGCGTCGACCGACTTCGGCTTCTCGACCGCCGTCTCCCTCTTCCGTTCGATCATCAACATGACCCTGCTGGTCATCGCCAACAAGGGTTCCAAGATGATGGGCGGCACCGGGCTGTTCGGTTAACGGCCCGCAGACTACAAGAAAGGAGACTTCCCTATGGCAGCTGCCAAAAAACACGCCTTCGGCAAAGACCGCTTCGAGCTGATGGACTGGATCCTGATCATCATCCTGACCATCTGGATGCTCTGCATCCTGATCCCCTTCTTCAACGTCATCGCGATCTCCTTTACCTCGTATAAGGAATATATGCAGTCGACCTGGGTGCTCTGGCCGAAAGAACCGGTGCTGGACGCCTATGAGGAACTGTTTAAGGACAACCGCATTTTCGTCGGCTACAAGACGACCCTCTGCTACCTGGCCGTCGGCGTCCCGTTAAACCTCGTCCTCTGCTCGACGCTCGCCTACGCCCTCTGCCGCAAAGGCTGGCCGGGGCGGCACCTGATCTTCATGCTGATCCTCTTCACGATGATCTTCAACGGCGGCATCGTCCCGCTCTATCTGGTCATGAAAGACCTGGGGCTGACCAACACCATCTGGGCGGTCATCCTGGCCCAGGGCATGAACACCTTCAACATGATCCTCATCTACAACTACTTCTGCTCGCTGCCGGAAGCGCTGATGGAATCGGCAAACCTGGACGGCGCGGACGAATGGACCATCCTGGTGAAGATCGTCCTGCCGCTCTCCAAGCCGATCCTCGCGACGGTCGTGCTGTTCATCTCGGTCCAGCTGTGGAACGAATACTTCCAGTCGATCATCTTCCTGCGCTCCAACGACTGGCAGTCGCTGCAGCAGGTGCTCCGCTCGATCGTCATGGACTCGCAGGTGGTCGACACCGCGTCGACCATGGTAGATATCGGCGAACAGAATTTCACCGACGCGATCAAGATGGCGGCGGTCATCGCGACGATGGTCCCGGTCATGTGCGTCTACCCCTTCCTGCAGAAGTATTTCACCAAAGGCATCATGATCGGCGCGATCAAGGCCTGACCCGATCGTACACAAGGCCGGGGAAGCTCCCCGGCCTGCAAATAAACCGTTTACAGGAGGTATAACCTATGAAGTCCCGTAAGCTTTTCGCCCTCTTAATGGCCGCGATGATGGCCGCTTCCCTTGCGTCCTGCAATTCTGCCGAAGAGACCAGCGAACCGGCTGAAGATCCCGGCTCCACCACCTCTTCCGAGAGCAGCACGCCCGCCGAGTCCTCCACCCCGGCGTCCACCAAGACCGATTCCGGCGTCCTCGCCGCCACCACCGATGTCACCGCCGAAGATATCCTCGCCCGCGACTACTCCGAGCCGATCACCATCTCCTTCGCCGGTATCCAGGTCACCGACGGGCTGGACTACAACCACGGCAGCGAATACTACGAATGGTGGACCGAGACCTTCAATGTCACCTGGGACATCACCTCGCTGACCTTTGACAACTGGGTCGAGAGAATGAACACCTGGATCAACGCCGACGACCTGCCCGACTGGAGCGTCTGGAACTTTACCCCCGGCGACGCCGCCAACTACGCCGACCAGGGTCTGGTTATGGAAATGCCCGACGGCTGGAAGGAAGAATACCCGAACCTCGCGGCCGCTGCGACCTGCACCCCGGCCAACGAATACTATGAAAACCTGTACGGCGGGATGTACTACTTCTTCCGCCCGGTCTTCGCCAACAACTTCCCGGCAGATACCATCACTTCCCACATCTCGCTGTTCATGCGCACCGACCTTGCGGAAGAAGCCGGTTATGACCTGACCGAAAACATCGAAACCAACACCATTTCGCTGACCGAATTCATCGAATATATGCAGGCGATCAAAGACGCCGGCCTGATGGAATATCCGTGGTATGACCTCAGCGGCTCGATCGGCCAGGCAATCGACCGTGTCTCCGGCTGCGCGGGCGTTCTGGGTTCTGCTTACTACAAGGGCGACGACGGAATGTATCACTGGGGCCCTGCGGAAGAATCTTCCGGCATCAAGGAAGCCCTCCGGCAGATCAAGGGCGCGTATGACGGCGGCCTGCTCTATCCCGAATTCTACACCCTTCAGGAACCGGACGACGCCGGCCACTTCTATGCGGCAGGCGACGCGGCGGCTACGATGGAAAGCGGCATGGCGGCATACTTCGACCGGTATGAACAGAATATGCAGCAGAACCTCGGCCTCTCCTTCTGGGATACCTCCGACGTATTCATCCTGACCGATGATGAAGGCATTTCCCATGAACAGCCTTCTACCAACTACTGGGCCTGCAACATCCTCTCGCCCTATCTGGATGAAGCGAAATATGAGCGCCTGATGTCCATCTGGGACTACGGCTGCACCGAAGAAGGCCAGCTGAGAATCCGCCTTGGCGTGCCGGACGTCGACTGGAAGTACGATGAAAACGGCGAAATCGTCGTCACGCTGGAAGAACAGGGCTATGCGACGCTGGAAGAGAAATATACTTCCTGCTACCCGATCACCGGCAATATGTTTATCCTCTCGGACGACTACTCCTTCATCAACCCCGGCTTCACCAAACAGGCCCGCGATAAGGTTGCGGATATGTACACCAAACGCGCGGAAATCACCAGCTCCAGAGATCAGGAACCCGACTGGGATCTCCTCAGCTACTCGTCTCAGGCGCTCAACCTCGCGTCGATGACCTACTCGGACGAATATTCCAACATCATCACCAAGTCCGGCGACTTTGACACCAACTACGACCAGTGGGTCTCGGACAAGATGTCGATGATCCAGCCGGTCCTCGACGAACTGAACGAAGCGTTCGGTTCCGCCGAATAATTTCACCTCTGGCTGATGCCGCCGCTGCCGTCCTGGCGGCGGCGGTTTTTTTACCACCTTTCCGAAAGGAGCGGACATTATGGACTTTACCATCACCAAAATCGCGGATAACCTCTACGAATTCACCGAATCGGCCGACTTTGCCGGGAACGGCAAACCGGTCCCCTATGTCGATTCCTACCTCTATACCGGCGAAAAGCGGGCAGTGGTCGTCGACACGCTGCAAAACGCGAAGGGGCTGTACGCCGCCGTGCGGGAGATCACCCCCCTGCCGGTCGACGTGCTGATCACCCACGGCCACGGCGACCATGTGGGCGTCTCCACCGCCGAATTTGCCGCGGCGGGGTGCAAGATCTACATGGACATGGCGGACTTTAAGTTCCTAAACCCCGGGCTGGTCAAAGAAGAGTGGTTCACCGGCCTCCAAAACGGGCAGAAGTTCGACCTCGGCGGCGCCACCCTCGAAACCATCCGCTGCCCCGGCCACACCCCCGGCAGCGCCGTCTTCCTCGACCGGGAGCATGAGGTGATCTTCACCGGCGATACGGTCGGTTCCGGGCATTTCTGGATGCAGATCGGGACGGCGATCCCGCTTGCCTACTTCCTGCCGGGCGTCAAGGCGCTGTGGGAGACGGTGAAGCCGTACCGGGACCTGCTGGTCTACCCCGGCCACCGCAACCAGTCCCCGGTCCAGCTGACCGGGCAGTATATCAAGGACTGCTATGTCGCCACCGCCCGGATCATCAACGGGTCGCTGGACAGCGAAGTGCAGGTCATGCCCCACCGCACCGGGCCGATGGAATATAAGTCGGTGTCGCTGGGGATGATGCTGGACTACCGGTACAACCCCCATGCCGTCCACCACCCCGCCCCCGATCCGGCGACCGAGGCCATTAAGGATAAGTTTACCCGGCAGAGCATCCGCGCCGGCAGCCGGACGATGGACTATATGCTCTTTACGCCGGAGACCGAACCGGGCAGGACCTACCCCCTCGTCCTCTTCCTCCACGGGGCGGGCGAACGGGGCAGCGACCCGCGGCTGGCGCTCGCCAACCCCGGCGGCACGACCTTCGCGTCGGACGAATGGCAGAAGGATCACCCCTGCTTTGTCGCGGCGCCCCAGGT
>CALXKG010000010.1 GCA_944388825.1 uncultured Clostridia bacterium
GCATCTGATCGACGCCGGCAGCGCGGTCGCCGGGTGCGGCCCGGCTTTCGCCTGCCTGTTTGCGGAAGCGCTCGCGGACGGCGGGGTCGCCTGCGGCCTGCCCCGGAAGATGGCGCTGGAGCTGGCCCTTCAGATGATGGCGGGTACCGCCGGTCTGCTCCTCCAGACCGGCCGGCACCCGGCCGCCCTGAAGGACGCGGTCTGTTCTCCCGGCGGGACGACGATCGCCGGGGTGCGCGTCCTGGAAAAGGGCGGCTTCCGGGCCGCGGCATTCGACGCGGTCGCCGCCGCCTATCAGAAGACGGCGCGGCTGGGGTAAGGGGGCAGGTCAGATGGCAGAAGGCCGCATCATCCTGTTATCCGGCCCGCCCGGCTCCGGCAAGTCGGCGGCCGCGGAGCGGTATGTAAACCTTCCGGAGCACGAAAAGTCGGTCTACCTCCACACCGACGATTTTTACGCCGCCCTCCGCCGGGGGTACATCCCGCCCGACCGGCCGGGTTCGGACGGGCAGAACCGCACGGTGATCGAAGCCTTTTGCGCGGCGGCCGTCCGCTTCTGCCGGGGCGGGTACCAGACGGTGGTGGACGGGGTCGTCGGCCCGTGGATGATCGCCCCCTGGGAAGCCGCCGCCCGGGCGGGGTGTGAAGTCCACTATATCCTCCTGCGGGCAAGCCGGGAGGAGACCCTCCGCCGGGCGCTCCATCGGGATAAGCTGGACGCGGAAACCAACCGCGCGCTGGTCGAAACCATGTGGGGGCAGTTTCAAGACCTCGGGGCGTACGAGCGGTTTGCCCTCGACACCACCCGCCTGACGCTGGACGAGACGGTCCGCGCGGTGCGGGAGGCGGTGCAAAGCGGCCGCTGTTTGCTCGGCCTGTGAAAAAAACACTGGACAGAACGCAAAACCGGCGCTGGCGTGGAAATCACGCAGAAACGGGCGGCGGTCAGAAGTTTAGGGTCCAGCCCTTTTTAAAGGGCTGGCAGGAGTGGAGAGGGCAGAGCCCTTTCCCAGGCGCTCCGTTTCCGTACTTCCGAAACTGACCACAGTTTTGCCACTGATAACGAAGCGTGCGCAGCACCCAAAAAATGCTTAAAAATAAATTTATCGGCAAGCTGAAACGTCCCGGCTGGTGATCAGCCGGGACGTTTGCCGCCTTTATGCCTTATTTTTGTAAGCTGAGGAGCCCCGCGCAACCGGAAAACGGCGTAAAGGTGAGCGCCGGGAATTCCTTTCGCAGCTCGTCGTAGACAAAATAATATTCGTCGGGATCCCACCGGTCCCCCTCCGCCGTCCGGCAGGCTTCCAGTTCCGCCCGGGTCCGGAAGGCGACGTCGCCGATGTAAAGGGCGCCGCCTGTGTTGATCAGCGGCAGCAGCGCGCGCAGGAAATCCACCTTCTGCCGGCTGTCCAGGTGGTGGAGGGAATAGGTGGCGATCACGGCGTCGTACCGGGCCGCCATCAGCTCCGGGACAAGCCCTGCCGTGAAATCGCCGGTGAACAGCTTTGCCCCCGGCATCTTTTCCCGGGCCAGGGCGGCCATTTTGGGGGAAAAGTCCTGCCCATAGACGGTATACCCCGCCCGGTACAGCCGCTCGGTCAGGACGGCCGTGCCGAAGCCGATGTCCAGCAGGTTCCCTTTTTCCGGCCGTGCCGCCAGCGGCCGCGCGATCTCATCCAGAACGGCGTCGTATCCGGCGAACGGGTAGCGGCCGCTTTCATCCGTTTCCCTTACGTTTTGGTCATAAGTTCCCGACCAGCTGTCAAAGCCTTTGCTGTCCAGCATGATTTTCCTTCCTCACTGCGCCGGATGCGCCATCTTTTCCAGTGTCTCGTACAGCTCTTCGGCGGTTTCAACGATCCGCGCCGCCCCGTGTGCCTCTAAAAACGCCCGGTCTTTAAACCCCCAGCAGACCGAGACCTGCTGGGTCCCGGCGTTATGCGCCGTCTCGATGTCCACCTCCGAGTCCCCGACGTAGATCGCCGTTTCAGCCGGCATCTTCAGCTGTTTCAGCGCCGTTAATACGGTATCGGGGGCGGGTTTCGGGCGGACGCCGTCCTTCTCGCCGATGACCACCGGGATAAGCCCCGGGAAATAGGCGTCGCAGAGCTTTTTCACCGCCGCGTCGAACTTGTTGGAGACGACCGCCACCGGCACCCCCTGCGCCCGCAGCCGGCCCAGCAGCTGGATGATCCCGTCGTAGGGGGCGGTCTTGTCCCGGCAATGGGCGGCGTAGTGCATCCGGAAGGTCCCGTAGGCCCGTTTGAAGGCGGGGTTGGCCTGCCCGTCGGGGACGCAGCGCTCGATCAGCTTCATCACGCCGTTGCCGACAAAAGAGCGCACCTCCTCCCGGCTGCGGTTTTTCAGGCCGGCGGCCTTCATCGCCGCGTTGACGCTGGCGGTCAGGTCATCCAGGGTGTTGAGAAGCGTCCCATCCAGATCAAAAATGACCGCGTGTTCTTTCAGCATAGTTTTCCTTCCTTCCTCTCCCGCTGTGCGGGCTCTCTGTGTATGGCTTTCTTGCCTTTTTTTATTATAGCATATTTTCCCCCGGTTTGGCAAATTTCCGGCGGGCAGGGAACCGTTTTGCCCCGCAGGGCGGGAGAAACCGCAGTACAACACTTTTATGCGTGAAAGTTTTTACAGAAAAAAACTTGACTTTCATGTTGTGAAGTAATAAAATAAAGAGGTAAATGAACGGATGCCGCGGCTATGCGGCAGGGAATCGGTAGAAGAAAGGAAGGACGCCAGCCATGAACGAAAAGCTCCGCAAATTAAACGTCGAGTTTCTCTTTTCGGCGGTACTCCAGCTGCACACGATGGAGGAGTGCTACAAGTTTTTTGAGGACCTCTGCACCGTACCCGAACTGCGGGCGATGTCCCAGCGGATCCATGTCGCCAGGATGCTGAGCGAAAAACAGGTCTATTCGGCCATTGTCTCCGAGACCGGCGCGTCGACCGCCACCATCTCCCGGGTCAAGCGGTCGCTCGATTACGGGTGCGACGGGTATAAGATCGTCTTTGACCGGATGAAGAAGGAAGAAGAGGAAAAGGCTTGAGCGGATACGGCAGTTTTGGGACGGTCTATGACCGGCTGATCACCGGCGTGGATTACCGTGCGCTGGGGGAATATTTTGACGCCTGCATTTCCCGGGCCGGTGGGAAGAAGGGGATCCTTTTGGACCTCGGCTGCGGCACCGGCAGCCTGTCGATGGAGATGGACGGCCGGGGCTACGACGTCATCGGGGTGGACGGCTCCTTCGAGATGCTGGGGGAGGCGATGGAAAAGCGGGGCGGGCGGGATATCCTCTACCTCGCCCAGGACCTGACCGAGCTCGACCTCTACGGGACGGTCGACGCGGTCATTTCCAGCCTGGACACCCTGAACCATCTGACCTGTTACGCCGACTTCGACCGGGCGCTCGGCCGGGCCGCCCTCTTTCTGGCGCCGGGCGGGGTAATGGCCTTCGACGTCAACACGCCCTATAAACACCGGGCGGTCCTTGCGGACAACACCTTTGTCTATGATACCGACGCGGTCTACTGCGTCTGGCAGAATTCGACGGAGGACACCCTCACCCGGATGGACCTCGACCTCTTTGTCCGGCAGGAAGACGGGGCTTACCAGCGGCTGGAGGACCACTTTTCCGAGCGGGCCTATACCCATGCGGAAATTCTGGACAGCCTCACCCGCCACGGGCTGGAACTGGTTGGCGTTTACGACGCTTGGACCTTCGACCCGCTGCGGGCGGATTCCGAGCGGGCGGTCTATGTTGCCCGGATGGTCCATTCGGTGCAGTCGGCGCCGGGAAAGAAAGATTCGGATTGAAAGGTTTGCAGGGCATCAGCCTGCTGTGAAGGAAAGGAATCAAAGTATGGGAAAACTTATCCGCGCCCTGTCGGCGGACGGTTCGGTGATGGCGATGGCCATCGACTCGACCGGCATCGTCTCCCGGCTGGAACAGATCCACCACACCTCCGCCGTCGTCACCGCCGCGGCCGGCCGGCTCTCGACCGCCGCCGCGATGATGGGGACGATGCTCAAGGCCCGGCAGGACACGCTGACCCTCCGGGTGGACGGGGGCGGCCCCGCCGGGGTGATCCTCGCGGTCGCCGGCCCGGACGGGGACGTCAAGTGCTCCGTCCAGAACCCGGTCGTCGAGCTGCCGCTGAACCCGAAGGGGAAGCTGGACGTCGGCGGCGCGGTCGGCCGGGACGGGTCGCTGTCGGTCATCAGGGAGATGGGGCTTAAAGAGCCTTATATCGGGCAGGTGCCGCTTGTCTCGGGCGAGATCGCCGAGGATGTCACCGAATACTACGCGGTCAGCGAACAGACCCCGACCGTCTGCGGTTTGGGGGTGCTGGTCAACCCCGACCTGACCGTCCTGGCGGCGGGCGGGTTCCTCGTCCAGCTGCTGCCCTACGCGGACAACGGGGTGATCGACGTCCTGGAGCAGAATATCCGCGCCCTTCCGCCCGTCTCGTCGATGATCCGGGACGGGGTGGCGCCGGAGGAGATGATCGGCCGGCTGCTGGAAGGGCTGGAGCCGAATATCCTGGACGAATACCATCCGGAATATGTCTGCGGCTGCTCCCGGGAGCGGACGGAAGAGGTGCTCAAGTCCCTCGGCCGCAGGGAGCTGGACGCGATGATCGCCGAAGACCACGGGGCGGAGGTCGCCTGCCATTTCTGTGATAAAAAATACCGGTTTACCGAAGAGGAGCTTATCGCCCTCCGGGACCAGCTGGCGGAAACGGACGGTGGAGAGGCATGAGGCTTTTGATGATCGGCGACGTCGTCGGGGCTCCGGGGTGTGGCTTCCTGCGGGAAAAGCTCCCGGCCTTCAAGCAGAAGGAAAAGATCGACCTGGTCGTCTGCAACGGGGAAAACTCGGCGGTCGGCAACGGTATCCTGCCGGTGTCGGCCGGGTACCTGTTTGACAGCGGGGTGGACGTCATCACCGGCGGCAACCACTCTTTCAAGCGCCGGGAGATCTACGACTATATGCCCGACCATCCGGCCCTGCTCCGGCCGGCCAACTTTCCCCGCTGCCCCTATGGGGAGGGGTGGTTTTTGCTGGACGGCGGCAGCTTTACGATGCTGGTGATCAGCCTGCTGGGCACCGTCTACCTGGAGCCGCTGGACGACCCGTTCCAGACCGCCGACCGGATCATCCGGGAGCACCCGGCGACCTTTACCGTCGTCGACTTCCATGCCGAGGCGACCGGGGAAAAGCTGGCGATGGGCTACTATCTGGACGGGCGGGTCTCGGTCGTCGCCGGGACCCATACCCATGTCCAGACGGCGGACGAGCAGATTTTGGAAAAGGGGACGGGCTATATCTCCGACCTTGGGATGACCGGCCCCATCCGCTCGATCCTCGGCACCGCGCCGGAGGACATCGTCCAGAAGATGACGACCCATCTGCCGACCCGGTTCCATGTGCCGGACGGGCCCTGCAAGCTGGAGGGGGCGGTCTTCGACCTCGACCGCAGGACCGGCCGCTGCACCGCCGTCAAGCGGGTGCAGATCCGCTGAAAAAGGACAAAATCCTTGCTTTTTTTGCCGGACAGGCTTATAATATAAGTATGGAACAGGCCAAACCGCTTCCGGGCGCGGCGTTTTGTGCAAAACCGCGTCTAGTTAAAAACCGGGGCGTCCGGCCTGATTTTACCGATTTGAGATGGAGGAATTCCAAATGGCAAAGCAGTTTATCGTTGAAACTTCCGCGCGTCATGTCCATGTCACCAAAGAGACCCTCGCGACCCTGTTCGGGCCGGACGCGGTCCTGCACAACAAAAAAGACCTTTCCCAGCCCGGCCAGTTCGCCTGTGAGGAAAAGGTCACGGTCGTCGGCCCCAAGGGGTCGCTGAAATGCTCGATCCTGGGGCCGGAGCGCTCGGCCGACCAGGTCGAAGTCTCCTTCACCGACGCCCGCGCGCTGGGCGTCGTCCCGCCCGTCCGGGAGTCCGGGGACCTGAAGGGGTCGGCCCCCTGCAAGCTGGTCGGGCCTGCCGGGGAAGTTGAGATCCCCGAGGGCGTGATCGTCGCCAAGCGGCATATCCACTTTGCCCCCGCCGACGCCGAGGAGATGGGCGTCAAGGATAAGGACGTCGTTTCGGTCAAGGTCGAGACCGGCGAACGGAGCCTGATTTTCGGCGAAGTCGTCTGCCGCGTCAGCCCCACCTATGCCCTTGCGATGCACATCGACACCGATGAGGCCAATGCCGCCGGCTGTGCCGGTACGGTCATGGGCGAGATCGTCCGGTAAGATCCAGCCTTCTGAAAAGGCGTCTGCTGAAAACCAGCAGACGCCTTTTTCCGTTGTCAATCGGTTGTCCCGGCGTATCCGCCGCGTCCCGTGAAATACTGCCGGACAGCCAGCGCCGCGCCGGTCAGGTAGAGGTTTGTTTCGTCAAAGCGGGAGAGCCGCACCGGCGTACCGCTTCTGCGGGCGGCCAGCCGCATCGCCTGCGCAAGCGCCTCCTGCACGCAGCCGTCCGGGGAGACGATCAGCTGTTCGGGGGCTAAAAAGGTCAGCACGCCGCTGAGGACGGTCAGGTAGTCCTCCCGTACCCGCTCGAAGTACTGCCGCACCGCCGGGTCTTCCGGCATAAAGCCGCTGCGGCAGAAGGTCCATTCCGCACGCTGGGGGTTGTCCATCGCGAGGGTATCGAGGGCGGGGCAGAGCTTCTGGGTGCGCAGCGCCCGGATCTGGCTGCCGAATGCCTCTCCGGAGAGCCGGTCGCGGGCCTTGTCCCTGCGGGGGCCTTCGCCGACCGGCCAGTCGCCGAAACAGCAGCTTTTCCCGCTGCCGCCCCGGTAGAATTCCTGCCCGACCGTGACGGACGACTGGAACGCGCCGCCCATCTGCAGGACGGCGATGCTCTGGGGGGCTTTTTCCCCGGACGGGTGGAAATCGGTCTCGGCGGTCGCGATGCCGTCTGTCAGCCGCCCGAAGGCGAGCGGCCCCGGCAGCACCTTCTGAAGCGATTCCCTGATGACCCGGCAGTCTATCCCGCCGGGCGTCTCCGCCGCCTGGCAGAGGGCATAGGCGGCGGGGGAGACGGTGATGCCGGAGGCGAGCAGCAGATCCGGTTTCAGATCGTTTTTGTAGGCCAGGTCGCGGTAGAGCTCGCCGATCCGCCGGATCGCGCCGGAAAGCCCCGCCTGCGGGTCGATCGAAACAGTATGGTGTTCGACCGTTTCGCCCTTCAGGGTGCAGAGCCCGACGTCCATCCATTCGCTCTGAATGGCCACGCCGATGGCCAGCTTCCAGGTGGGGTTGTAGTCCAGGAGGATCTTTTTCCTGCCGCGGGGGACTTTCCCGCCGGTGGGCGCCTGTTCGCCGATCTCCCGGAGGATCCCTTCCCGGATCATTTCGTTTGTGATGATGGTGACGGCCGCTTTGGTGATATGGATGGTATGCGCGATATCTATGCGGGAGGTCGGGCCCCCGTTGCGCAGCAGCCGCAGGATCTGCATCCGGTTCTGCCGCTTGAGGTCGAGTTTGCTGATCCCCACGTTTTCCATTGTCTCACAGCCTTTCTATCCCTATGCCCGGAAACCGGGCCGCAAATTCCCTTTCCAGACGCCGATTGGTTAACGTTTGGTAACAGGCATTCAAACTATTTATCTCCAAGTATATCATATATCGGCGGCAATAAAATGAACGGAATATGAATTCAGCTGTATGCAAGATGAAAATTAGGTGAAGGTTAGGTGAAGAAGGCGGGCGCCGGCAGCAGAAAAGCCGCCCGGCTGGGGACGGCTTGCGGATACGCGGAACGCGCGGGCGGCGGTTATTCAAACTGCAGGATGATCCCGACAACCGCCGACAGCGCCAGATAGACCGCCGGATGGAAGTCCAGCTTTTTGTTGACCTTCGGCAGGTATTTGATGAGCAGGAAGAGGACCACCGCCAGGATGATCGCCTGCCAGTTGAAAACGGCCGGCAGCCCGCCCGTTTCAAACAGCCCCAGGTGGAAGAGGGAGATCTCGACGACCGAGATCCCCGCCGCCGCGATCATGCCGGTCGAGGCGGGGCGGAGGGCGTAGAAGGCGGCTTTGACATACCGGTTGTCCTTGAAAATCTGCAGGATCTTGAAGATGATCAGGATGACGATGATCGACGGGGCGATCAGCCCCAGCGTCGCGATGACCGCGCCGATGATGTTCCCCAGCGGGACGCCCGACTGCCCGCCGGTCGTATAGCCGACGTAGGTCGCCATGTTGACCCCGATCGGGCCGGGGGTAGACTCCGAGATCGCGACCATGTTCGCCAGGTCCTCCTGGGTAAACCACCCGGTCTTTTCTGCCATATCGGACAGGAAGGGGAGGGTCGCCAGCCCGCCGCCGATGGCAAACAGGCCGGTTTTGAAAAACTCGTAGAAGAGCCGTAAAAAGATCATGCCTTTTTGCCCCCTTTCGCTTTCAGCAGCTGGATGACGATCCCGGAGACGCCTGCGCCGATGACGTAGATGACCGCCGACAGGTCGAGGAAGACTGAACCGGCCGCGACCACCAGGAAGATGATCAAAGTCGGCAGGTCGATGACCGCCTTTTTCCAGAGGTTGATCACCGCGTTTAAGACCAGCACGCAGACGCAGACCCGGATGCCGGCAAAGGCGTGGATGACGACCGGGTAATCGGCAAACCCTTCCAGGAAGGCGGCGATGATCGAGATGATCACGAGCGACGGGAAGACCACCCCGACCGTCGCGACGATCCCGCCGACCGTCCCTTTCCGCTTGGCCCCGATGAAGGTGGCGGTGTTGACGGCGATGATGCCGGGGGTGCACTGCCCGATCGCGTAATAGTCGGCCAGCTCCTCCTCGGTGACCCAGTGCAGCCGGTCGACCAGCTCCCGCTGCAGGATCGGCAGCATCGCGTACCCGCCGCCGAAGGTCAGCCCGCCGATCCGGGCGAACAGCCAGAACAGATATGCAAGTTCTTTCATGTACAGACTCCTTTTCCTTAAAATGTCGAAATGCCGCTTTTTCAGTATACCATAGCCCGGGGCTGTTGTAAACGGCTTTTTCATATCTTTTTCATATATGGATGAAAAGTTCCGGATATACTGCCAAATGGGCAAACCGCCCAAACGGATTCCACTTTTTGGCACTTTGTTTATTCAAAAAATATTTTTAAAACCTATTGACAAACTGGGGAAAAGGGTGTATATTGAATTTAGCACTCAGGAGAACAGAGTGCTAAAAGCAAACGGTTCCATTTCAATCCCGAAAGATAGAGAAAGGAAGGATGTACAATGGATGCACAGAAACTGACCCAGAAATCGCTGGAAGCGGTCAAGGCCGCCCAGAGCCTGGCCGTCGAATATAACAATATGCAGATCGAAAACCTCCACCTGGCCTATGCGCTTCTGTCCGATGAAAACGGGCTGATCCCGCAGCTGGTCAAACGGATGGGGATCGAGCCGCAGGCGCTCCGGCAGGCGGCGAAAACAGAGATCGAAAAACTCCCGAAGGTCACCGGCCCCGGCCGGGAACCGGATAAGGTCTATGTCTCCCGGGACTGCGACCAGGTGTTAAACGAGGCGGAAAAACAGGCCGCCCATATGCAGGACGAGTACGTCTCGGTCGAGCACCTGTTCCTCGCCCTGCTGGACCACCCCGGCAACGAGCTGAAAAAGGCCTGGAAGCCCTTTAACCTGAACCGCGAGGCCTTTTTGCAGGCCCTTTCTTCTGTCCGCGGCAGCCAGCGGGTGACCAACGACACCCCGGAGGACACCTACAACGCCCTTCAGAAATACGGGACCGACCTGGTGGAGCAGGCGCGGAATGGCAAGCTCGACCCGGTCATCGGCCGGGACGGCGAGATCCGCAACGTCATCCGGATCCTCTCCCGCAAGACCAAGAACAACCCCGTCCTGATCGGCGAGCCGGGCGTCGGCAAGACCGCCATCGCCGAAGGGCTGGCCCAGCGGATCGTCCGCGGGGACGTGCCCGATTCGCTCAAAGACCGCACCATCTTCTCGCTGGACATGGGCGCCTTGATCGCCGGGGCCAAATACCGCGGCGAGTTTGAGGAGCGGCTGAAAGCCGTCTTAAACGAGGTCAAAAAGAGCGAGGGCCAGATCATCCTCTTTATCGACGAGCTGCACACCATCGTCGGGGCGGGCAAGACCGAAGGGTCGATGGACGCCGGCAACCTCCTAAAGCCGATGCTGGCCAGAGGGGAGCTGCACTGCATCGGCGCGACGACGCTGGACGAGTACCGCAAGTACATCGAAAAGGACGCCGCCCTTGAGCGCCGGTTCCAGACGGTCATGGTCGAGGAGCCTTCCCAGGAGGACGCGATCGCGATCCTGCGGGGGCTGAAGGAGCGGTACGAGGTCTACCACGGCGTCAAGATCACCGACCAGGCGATCATCG
>CALXKG010000011.1 GCA_944388825.1 uncultured Clostridia bacterium
CCCCGCCGAAATACCCCTGGATCCTGGGGGAGGAAATGTTGATGACCTTGTTGCCCAGCACCGCGATATAGGGGTCCCAGCCGCCTTCGCCGGCGCCGTGCAGCCAGATGACGACCGGCGGCTTTTCATTTTCGATCTGCGGCGCGGCCCAGGCGTATTTCAGGCCGCTGGCGGCGGCGCCGGTCCGGACCAGCTCCCGCCCTTCGAGGGTGAGGCTGCCGCGGTTGGCGACGACCTGCCCCTTCCAGCAGACGGTATACCGCGGGTCGGAGAAGGTGGTGTACCCGCGCTTCAGGATATGGAGGCTGGAAGCGGGGTAGAGGGGGCCGTAGTTGGGGATCAGCGCGACGCAGTCGCTTCTGTCCGCCTTTTCGCCCTTTTCATCGCAGGGGTAGGCCGCCTGGAAGGTCATCTCCCCGACCGACGGGACCAGCGGCGATTTGGTAAACATCGACCGGGGCATCATGGCGACGAGGCCGGTTTCGGGGTCGATCTTCTGGACATAAGCGGTGAAGTCGGCCGGGTCGGCCGCCGTGACCGTTTCCGGAAGCGGTACGATCATTTTTGTGACGTGCCCGCCCCAGTCGAGCACCTGCGCAAACACTTTGTATCCGTTCATAGCTGTTACCTCCTGATAGAAAATGGATTTTCTCCAATTTTTACTGTTTCTGTAGAGAATTGTACCACAGTTTGCCCAAATTTGCAACAGCCCAGCGGAAAAAAGCGCCCTGATGGGCGAAAGAAAGCGCCTGAGGATCCCCAGGCGCCCGATCTCATTTCTGATTTTGCAGAAGTTTTGCCACCGCTTCGACGTCGACCGGCCCGTCTTCCGAATACTTGGACCGCCCGAGCAGCCTTTTCAGCCCCTTATAGTCCAGCACCGGCAGCCCGCTGCCGATCGAAAGGGTCACTTTGGGGTCGCCGAAGACGACGTAATACTCGGTCTGCACCTTGCCCAGCCCGTTGCGGGTCAGCAGCCGCCGGACCGCGTCGTTGGCCTTCTGGGCCGTCTGGACGGGGTTGTCAAAGGCGGTGCGGGCCAGGGTGTTGTTGTTCTTGTCGGTCTTGATCGAGACCCAGGTGCGGTCTTTGCCGTCGCCGTAGATGGTGTCGCACTCGCTCCGCAGCAGGAAGACGACGACATGGTTAAAGGTGATCAGCGCCCGGTCGATCGTAACCGTGTCGTTCCTGCCGGAGGGGAGGGTGATGTTTTGCAGCACCTTAAAGCTGCGGATGCCCGCGAACCGGCGGAGCCTGCCGGTGACCAGGTTTTCCGCCAGCACGCCTTTTTTGCGCTGGAGGCTGTTTTTGATGAAATAGGCCGCAACGATCAGGCAGACGGCCAGAATCGCCGCGCCGGCTATGATGAGCGCGATCGCCCAGGTTTCCATAGATGAATCTCCTTCCAAACTCTCCCGATACCAGACGGGGAAATGCTGTATAAAAAACATTATACCACAAAGGTATAAAAAAGAAAAGCCGGAACATACTAGATTTGAAAATATTTTGGGGAGCGGGGCGGCAAACGGCCCGCTTCCCGGTTTTCAGAAAGGAAGGATCTCCATATGAACTGGATCGACAGGATCGCACTCCTGCTCATTGTGGTCGGCGGCGTCAACTGGGGCAGCGTCGGCCTCTTTCAATACGACCTGGTGGGGGCGCTGTTCGGCGGGATGTCCGGCATTGTCAGCCGGATCATCTTCACGCTGGTGGGGGTCGCGGCCCTCTGGTGCGTTTCCCTCTTTTTCCGCAGCCGGGAGGCGTAAGTCCTTGACATCCCCGCCCCTTCCATAGTAAGATAGAAAAAACGGAAGGGGAGGGGAAAGACGTGAAGACGCCGCGGGTCATGCTGCTCATTCTGGCGCTTATCATCGCCGGGTGCTTTTTTTACGCCGCCTTTGCGGCGCCGCGCGAGCCGCTGGACAGCGACGCCCGGATGGAAATTTTCCGGGCGTCGACCATTTTCGACTATTCCGGCGGACAGGCTGTGCTATAATCAATGCTGCGGAAAGGTTCCGCAGTCCATCTTTCTCTCTCTCCCCTTTCCCGGTTTTTTCCGCCGGGCCGCCCCCGCCTGATGGCGCGGGCGGTTTTTTTATGGGCGGGCGGCCGCCATACCCCCTTACAATTTATGAAAAACCCCTTGCATATTCCGTCAAAACTGCTATAATGTCTGGTGGAACGACACCGGCCTTCCGGCAGTCCGCCGGGGAAAGACCTGAAAGAAAGGATCGTGCAGAAAATGAAACTTGGAATGAGCTGTTACTGCCTGGACCGCGCGATGGACAGCGGGATGTCCGTCGACGAGGTCATCGACTTTGCCGTCGCCAACGGCTGTGAACATATTGAATTCGTCCCCTTCCACCTGGAGTTTGTCCATCCCGACCTCTCCCTCAACGAGGCGCTCTGCGACCATGTCCGCGAGAAGTGCGCGTCGGCCGGGATCGAGATCTCGACCTATTCGGTCAACGGCAACCTGCTGATGGAAGACGAGGCGGAGCAGGCCCGCGAGATCGAGCGGATCAAACGGCACATCGACGCCGCCCACCGGATGGGCCTGAAGCGGATGCGGTTTGACGTCGCCTCCTTCCGCCGCCCCTTCTCGACCAACACCATCTACAACTTCCGCAAAGAGTTCCCCCAGATGGTCAAAAACGGCGGCCTGCTCTGCGACTACGCCGCGGAAAAGGGCATCACCATCGTCATGGAGAACCACGGCTTCTTCATCAACGGCTCCGACCGCGTCCTCTCGCTGATCGAGGCGATCGGCCGCCCCAACCTGAAGATGACCGTCGACGTCGGCAACTTCCTCTGCGTCGACGAGGACCCGGTCGCGGCGGTCAAGAAGTGCCTGCCGGTGGCCGAGATGATCCACTTAAAGGACTTCTACATCCGCAAAAAATCCCAGCTCCCCGGGCAGAACGAGATGTTCAACTGCGACAACGGCAGCTGGTTCGAGACGCTGGGCGGTAAGATGCTCCGCGGCTCGATCCTGGGCCAGGGGGATATGGACGTCTGGGAGATCCTCCGGATGATCAAGCACTCCGGCTTTGACGGGTATATCTCCCTCGAGTTCGAGGGGATGGAGCCCTGCGAGCGCGCCACTTCCATCGGCCTGTCGATGGCCCGCGCGATCCTGGCACGGGTGTAAACGGAAAAAAAGGCCTGCCTGTCTGTGACGGCGGGCCTTTTTCTATAGATGAAGTATGAAGGTACAGCCGCTTCAGCGGCTGTATGATAAAATATCCCGGAAGGAAAAGCGTGCTTTTTGCCGCTCTTCCTTCCGGGATGTTTTTTTGTAGAAATGCGCAGCATTTCAAACCATAATTATTCAATATTCACTATTCATTTTTCATTCCAATATTTTTTTCAGGTACTGGCCGGTATACGACTGCTTTACCTGCGCGACCTCTTCCGGCGTCCCGGTGGCGACGATGGTGCCGCCCCGGTCGCCGCCTTCCGGCCCCAGGTCGATGATATAGTCGGCGGTCTTGATGACGTCCAGGTTGTGCTCGATGACGATGACGGTGTTGCCCTGGCCGGTCAGCTGCTGCAGGACCTCGATCAGCATATGCACGTCGTAGGTGTGCAGGCCGGTCGTCGGCTCGTCCAGGATATAGACCGTTTTCCCGGTGCTCCTGCGGGAGAGCTCGGTCGCCAGCTTGACCCGCTGGGCCTCGCCGCCCGAAAGGGTGGTGGCCGGCTGCCCCAGCTTGATATACCCCAGCCCCACCTGGCAGAGGGTCTCGATCTTCCGCCTGATCTTGGGCAGGCTGTCGAAAAAGAGCAGCGCCTCCTCGGCGGTCATCTCCAGCACATCCGAGATGCTTTTGCCCTTGTATTTTACCTCCAGCGTCTCGCGGTTATACCGTTTGCCCTTGCAGACCTCGCAGGGGACGAAGATATCCGGCAGAAAGTGCATCTCGATTTTGAGGATGCCGTCCCCCTCGCAGGCCTCGCACCGCCCGCCCTTGACGTTGAAGGAGAACCGCCCCGAGTCGTACCCCCGCATCTTCGCGTCGGGGGTGGAGGCAAACAGCGCCCGGATGTCGGTGAAGACGCCGGTATAGGTGGCGGGGTTGGAGCGGGGGGTGCGCCCGATCGGCGACTGGTCGATGTCGATGACCTTGTCGACCGCTTCGATGCCGCTGAGCCCGTCAAAGTCCCCCGGCCGCACCCGGGCGGTCGACAGCTTCTGGGCCAGCGACTTGTAGAGCAGTTCGTTTACCAGGCTGGACTTGCCGCTCCCGGATACCCCGGTGACGGCGGTGAAGGTGCCGAGCGGGAAGGAGACGTCGATATTTTTGAGGTTGTTCTGCCTGGCACCTTTGACGGTCAGCCAGTGCCCGTTGCCCTTCCGGCGCTCCGCCGGCACCTCGATCTTCCGCCGCCCCGAGAGGTACTGCCCGGTCATCGACCGGGGGGCGTCCATGATATCCTGCAAAGAACCCTTTGCGACGATCTCCCCGCCGTGCACCCCGGCCCCCGGCCCGACGTCGACGATATAGTCGGCGGCGCGGATGGTGTCCTCGTCGTGCTCGACGACGATCAGCGTGTTGCCGAGGTCGCGCAGCTGTTTCAGGGTGCCCAGCAGCTTGTCGTTGTCCCGCTGGTGCAGCCCGATCGACGGCTCGTCCAGGATATACAGGACGCCGACCAGGCTGGAACCGATCTGGGTCGCGAGCCGGATCCGCTGGCTCTCGCCGCCGGACAGGGTCGCCGACGCCCGGGAGAGGGTCAGGTATTCCAGCCCGACCGACTGCAAAAACCCGAGCCGCGCCCGGATCTCCTTTAAGATCTGCGCGGCGATCATCTGCTCCTTTTCGCTGAGGGACAGCCCGTCCAGGAACCGGAGCGCCTCAGTCACCGACATCTTGCAGAAGTCGCTGATATTCTTCCCGCCGACCGTGACCGCCAGGTACTCCGGCTTCAGCCGGTCTCCGTGGCAGTCGGGGCAGGGGACGCTGGACATCACCCCGGTGATCTCGTCCCGCACCCAGCTGGACTGGGTCTCCCGGAACCGCCGTTCCAGGTTGTTGATCACCCCTTCAAAGACGGTGTCATAGCTGCCGGTGCCGTATTCCTTCTGCCGCACCATATGGATCCGCTCGTCCCCGGTGCCGTAGAGGACGGCGTTTTTCTGCTTTTCGGTCAGCTCTTTCCAGGGGGTGTCCAGCGTAAAGCCGTAATGGTTCGCCAAGGCTTCATAATACATCTGGGCGATCGTCCCGCTGTCCCCGATGTACCAGCCGGAGGCCTTGACCGCCCCCTGCCGGATGGAGAGGTTTTCGTTGGGGATGACCAGCGCGGGGTCGACCTTCATAAACGTCCCGAGGCCGGTGCATTTGGGGCAGGCCCCCTGGGGGTTGTTGAACGAGAACATCCGCGGTTCCAGCTCCCCGACCGAGACCCCGTGGTCGGGGCAGGCGTAGGACTGGGAAAAAGTCAGGTCCTCGCCGTTTACTTCGGCGATCATCAGCCCCCCGCTTAAGGAGAGCGCCGTCTCGATCGAGTCGGTCAGCCGGCTCTCGATCCCTTCGCCCACCGCGATCCGGTCGACGACCACTTCGATGTTGTGCTTTTTGTTTTTCTCGAGGGTAATTTCCTCCGACAGGTCGTAGATGTTCCCATCCACCCGCACCCGGACATAGCCGCTCTTGCGGGCGGACTCGAATTCCTTCTGGTGGGTGCCCTTCCGGCCCCGGACGACCGGGGCTAAAATCTGCATCCGGGTCCGCGCCGGGTAGGCCATCAGCTGGTCTACCATCTGGTCGACCGTCTGCTGCTTGATCTCCCGCCCGCAGACGGGGCAGTGGGGGATGCCGATCCGGGCGTAGAGCAGCCGCAGGTAATCGTATACTTCGGTCACTGTCCCGACGGTCGAACGGGGGTTTTTGCTGGTGGTCTTCTGGTCGATGGAAATGGCGGGGGAGAGCCCTTCGATCGAATCGACGTCCGGCTTCTCCATCTGCC
>CALXKG010000012.1 GCA_944388825.1 uncultured Clostridia bacterium
GATGGAAACGGTCTATGGGACGGTCTATCAAATCGAGCCGTATACCCTTTTGTCTGACAGCGCTTCCGCGGGCGGCGCAGGCGGCGGCAACCTTTATCCGGAATGGGAGGAAGGAGAAGAAGGTTAAATTTTTCATTCAAAAGTTTTTCAGGCCTGCCCGGAAGGGGCGGGCCTTTTTCTCTGCCTGCATATCCGTTTGCCAGCCGTCCATACTTTCCCTGTAGATCGCCAGATGGAAAGGAAACGGTAGTATGCAGAACCAAACCCTCAGCGGGGACTTTGCCCGGGACAGCGGGACGCTCAAAACCCTTTTGCGGGCGGGGGAGAGCTTTGACATTATGGCCCGCCCGCTGCAAATCGCCGGCAGGCCGTCGATGCTTTTTTTCGTCAATGGCTTTGTCAGGAGCGAAGTGATGGAGAAGGTGGTCGAGTTCCTGCTCTCCCTCCCGGCCGGGGCGGAAGCGGGGACGGCGCAGGACTTTGTCGCCCGCAACATCAGCCTGATGGAGGCGGACGAGTCGGAAGACCTTGACACGATCGTCACCGACGTCCTTTCCGGCAAGCTCTGCCTTTTAAGCGAATGCTTTACCGGCGCCGTGATGATCGAGGCCCGTTCCTATCCTGCCCGGGGGGTACAGGAACCGGACGACGACCGGGCGCTCAGGGGCGCCCGGGACAGCTTTGTCGAGACGATTGTCATGAACACCGCCCTGATCCGCCGCCGGATCCGCGACCCCAGCCTGACGATGGAGGCGCTGAAGGTCGGCAATTCCTCTCGCACCGACGTCATCCTCTGCTATATGGATGGCCGGGCGGACCCGTCCTACGTCGAAAAGCTGCGGCGGCAGATTGTATCCATCCGGACCGACGCCCTGACCCTCGGGCAGCAGAGCCTCGCCGAACGGCTGGTCAAATCCGGACTCAACCCCTTCCCGCGCTTCCGCTATACCGAGCGGCCGGATACGGCGGCGGCCTCGGTGCTGGAGGGGAGCGTACTGGTGCTGGTCGACACCTCCCCGGCGGTGATGATCCTGCCGGTCAGCATCTTCCAGTACTCCCAGGACATCAACGACTTTTACTTCCCGCCGGTGGTCGGCAGTTATCTCCGGCTGATCCGGCTGGCGACTGTTTTTGTCACCCTCTTTTTTACGCCGCTCTGGTACCTGCTGATCCGCAACCCCGGCTGGCTGCCCGATTGGCTCCAATTCCTGTCGGTCGACGACCCGGGGCCGATCCCGGTGTTTTTGCAGATCCTGCTGGTGGAAGTGGTGCTGGACAGCTTAAAGCTCGCCTCCCTCAACACCCCGAATTCCCTTTCGACCTCTTTCAGTGTGATCGGCGGGCTGATCCTCGGCGATTTTGCGATCCAGGCCGGCTGGATGATCCCGGAGGTGGTGCTGTATATGGCCTTCGTCTCGATCGCGAACTTTGCTCAGCCGAGCTTTGAACTGGGGTATGCCCTCAAGCTCTGGCGGATGCTGCTGGTGCTGTTTGTAGCGGTAGGGGATGCCTGGGGGTTTGCGCTGGGGCTTATTGCCCTCGCCGTCACCGTCTGCACGACCAAAACGGTCGGCGGGAAAAGCTACCTGTACCCATTGATCCCGTTCGACGGCCATGTGATGCTGCGGCTTTTGTTCCGTCTGCCGGAGAAGTGGCAGAAAGACCAGTAAAATCTTTTATCCATCTGATTTTAGGATGCCGCGTCTGTGCCGCATATGCCCATATAAAAAGGCCCGCTGCCTGGATTGAGACAGCGGGCCTTTTACTGCTTAGTTGATATTTTTACTCATCCGATTCTGCAAACGCCAGCGGCCGGAGGGTAAACCGCATCGTGAACGATTCGTCGTCAAACCGGTACTGGGGGAGCAGTTCCGGCCCGCAGGAATTGCTGCCGATGCCCGCCTGCTTATAATCGACGCAGAGGACGGTGTAGGGGCTTTCCTCCAGCTCAAAATTGTGGGCCTTGCGGGTCAGCTCCTCAGCGGTAAACCGGGAGGCGTTGAACGAGAAATCCTCGCCCGCGATAAAGAGCCCTTTATCCCCGTCACCGATAGTCAGGTAGCGGCAGCCGCAGTGGCTCCCGTTTTCCTGGGGTTTCAGATAGTCTTCGTGGAGCCCGTCCACCGTATCGTCGAAGACGGCAAGCCAGCTGGCCTGGTGTTTGTCGGGATAGCTTTCATACGGCCCGTATCCATAGTATTCGACCATATCCATCGACCGCGGCAGCATCATCCGGATGCCGAACCGGGGGAGGGGCGGGAAGATGGGGTCGCGGCGTGCCCGCAGCAGACAGTCCACCTGCCCGTCCGGCCGGACCGTCCATTCCGCTTCGATGTCCAGGAGCTTGCGCAGCGCGTCGGCCGCGACCGCCAGATGGGTGCAGATGGTCACCGTACCCGACCCGCCGTAGACGTCGGTCTCATACCCGCGGGAATGGGTGCGGTCATAGCCGCAGGCCTCCCATTTGGACCGAATGGTCCGGTCGTTGTCGGTCGGCGCCCGCCAGACGGTGTATTCCATCGGCTGGGCCAGCAGCACCTGCTGGTCGTAGACCATCTCAGAGAACGCGCCCGCCGCTTTGTCGTAGACATACCGGAAGTTCCCGCCCCGCAGGACGACTCGGTCGTCATCTTCGGTGACGGTCATCTCCGCCTCTTCTTCCGGTTCGGGGGAAAGCTCGGCCAGCCGCGCGGCCGCCGGGTCGCCTTCTTCCAGGATGATCTGGTCGAAGCCCAGCTCGTGCCCTTCGTCCAGCAGCTCGTCCGCTTCCTTTAAAAGGTAGACGAACCGGATCGCGACCGCCCCGCCGCCGCAGTCCGGCAGCTCGAGCGAGAAGGTCTCGCTCTGGTGGGGCGGGATATCCGGCAGTTCCAGGTCGCCGGTCCCGGCCAGCAGCCCGTCCTCGGTGATCTCATATACCACCCGCAGCGCGCCGGTGCCGGTAAAGTCCATCCAGTTGGTGAAGGTAAACTGGCCGTCCGGCTCCAGCGCCACCCGCACCGGCCGGTAGACGTTTTTGATCTCTTTCAGCCCGGTCGACGGGGTGCGGTCGGGATAGACCAGCCCGTCCATACAGAAGTTGCCGTCGTGCAGCGTCTCGCCGAAATCGCCGCCATAGTAGTATTTGGGCTTTCCATCTGCTGTCCGGCCCATATAGACCGCGTGGTCGCACCATTCCCAGACAAACCCGCCGGCAAACTTCGGGTAGCGCATCACCAGCTGCCAGTAGTCTTCGGCATCGCCGGGGCCGTTGCCCATCGCGTGGATATACTCGCAGAGGATGAGCGGCTTTTTGCTCTCCGGGTCTTCGCAGTAGCCGGTCACCTGCTGGAGCGGGGGATACATCCAGCTGCGCAGGTCAAGGCAGCCGAGCGTATCCTGATAGCTCTCGTATTCGCCGTCGCCCCAGTTTTCCCCTTCATAGTGCAGCAGCCGGGTAGCGTCATACCCTTTGACCCACTTGGCCGCCTTTTCAAAGCAGACGCCCCAACCGGACTCGTTGCCGAGCGACCAGATGAGGACCGACGGACGGTTTTTGTCCCGGATGACGCACCGCTGCACCCGGTCGAGGATCGGTTCCGCCCATTCGGGATCCCGGGCGATAGACGGGTAGTCCAGCTTATACCGGGAAAAATCGCCGGTCTGCGCGACGACCCCGTGGCACTCGATATCCGCTTCTTCTATTAAATAGAAGCCCAGCCGGTCGCACATCTCAGCCAACAGCGGGGAAGGGGGGTAGTGGCTGGTGCGGATCGCGTTGATGTTGTGTTCCCGCATGACCGTCAGGTCGTGCAGCAGGTCTTCGGCGTCGACCGCATATCCCTTGACCGGGTCGGAGTCGTGGCGGTTGACCCCGCGGAAGGTGACCGGCTGCCCGTTGAGCAGCAGGACGCCGTTTTCCGTCTTGACTTCCCGGAAGCCGACCCGCTGGGCGATCCACTCTTCGCCCGCTTCCAGCAGGAGGGTGTACAGTTCCGGCTGTTCGGCGTTCCAGAGGGAGGGCGCGTCGACCGGCACAGAAAATTTACCGGTTTCCCCTTCAGCTTTTCCACCGGCGACCTTTTTGCCCTCCGGATCCAGCAGCGTCCAATTTACGTTCAGTAAACTGATTGCTTCGAACGATACCTGCAAGACTCCTTTTGTAAAATCATTTTCCAAAACAGTTTTCAGGGTCAGATCCCGCAGGTGGTTTTCCGGCCGACGCAGCAGGTAGACGTCCCGGAAGATGCCGGACATCCGCAGCTTGTCCTGGTCTTCCAGATAGCTGCCGTCGCACCATTTGAGCACCAGGACGGTCAGCGTGTTTTCTCCTTCCCGCAAATAGCGGGTGATCTCAAACTCGCTGGTCGAATGGGAGACCTGGCTGTAGCCGGCGAAATTGCCGTTGACCCAGACGTAAAGGCAGGAATCGACCCCTTCGAAGTTTAAATAGTACCGTTCCGAAAGGCTGCCGGACGTAAATTCCGTCCGGTAGACGCCGCAGGGGTTGTCCGGCGGCAGGTGGGGCGGGTCGTAGGGGAAGGGGTAGCGGATGTTGGTATACTGGTGGCGGTCATAACCGTATGCCTGCCAGACCGACGGGACGGGGAGGGTGTCAAAGTCTGCGCAGTCCTCCTGCCAGTATTCTTCGGCGAGCTGTCGTACCGACGGGAAATATTTGAATTTCCAGTCGCCGTTTAACAGGATAAACCGGGAGGAGGATTCCCGGAAACCGTCGAGCGCTTCATCCGCGTCGCCGCAGGGGATATAGTAAGCGCGATTTGGCTCGGTCCCGAGGTGAAGACAGGCGGGGTCTTCGAAAAAGTTCTCGATGATCATCGTGGTTCCGACCTTTCTCTTATAAATTTTGCAGTAAAATGGAACTGCCGTCCGGGGACAGCGGCCTGCCATTTCCATATTACCAATATCTGCGGCATTTTGCAAGGGCTTTTTCACGCCCGCAGGAAAGGAGTATGCACGGAATATACAGTATATACAGAGCCGCTTTTTCGACGCTGTACGCCGCAAAACAACAGAAAAGCATAGAAACGATATTTGCTGCAAAATTTTAACTATGCAGTATCGGTTTGGCACATTAGGCGAAACAAAGCGTTACATATATGTAACGCGGCGTTAAAATTGCTGTTACGTCCCGGTTTCACATTTTGTTTATTCTTAATATTTTAAGAAGCTCGAATAAAATGCACAAAACCGGTCGATTTCTGTTGTTTGACAGTTTTGCCATTTGCGTTTAAAATATAGGCAACGGCTGACAGAAAGGGTTGCAGATACTGTCTGCCGGTTTTGGATGATATGGACGCCGGGTTTCCGGCGGGCCGGCTGTTCTATCCTCGGAACGGTAAATTTTTTTGGGGAGGCGGTTTCCGCCCGCCCAGAAAGGAACGATCAAGGCGTGAAGAGTTTCCTATCCAAAATGGTTCGAATCATCTGCGGTATGTTTGCCTGTGTCATGACGGTCTACGGGACCGGCGGCGCGGCAGAGGGCCAGTACCTATTTTATTTCCAGGACGAAGGCGATACCACCCTTTACTATTCCGCTTCCGGAAGCGTAGAGGATGCGATTGTACGGTCTGGTAAAACCTTAAACGACAACGATTCCTACACGGTGGAGAATACCAGCCGGGACGTTTACACCGTCACCATCGACCGGGCGGATTCCTGTTATCTGGAAGCCGACGGCGAGCGGGATGTGATTTCCTTCCGGCCGGGCGAGACGACAGTCTCCGAGATTCTGGACGCCCAGGGCATACGCCTGGGGGAATACGACCAGGTTTCGCATGGGCTTTCCGAGCTGGTGGAGGATGGGGAAACGATCCGGGTTTCCCGGGTGACTTATGACACCTATGTTGCCGAAGAGGTAATTGATTGGACATACGATTACGAGCCTACCCGGTACCTGCCGGACGGTTCGGTCAAAATCTTTCAGCGCGGCAGGGACGGCAGCAAGACTGTCGAGTACCGCCGGATGTATGTCGACGGGGAACTGGTAGAAGAAGAGGCGGTCAGCGAAGTTGTCACCAAAGCGGTGACCAACGGCCGGGCACAGCTGGGCGATGCAGACGCTCCGATTGAATATCTCGTGCAGCCTGAATGGCTGACCTTTGACGAGAACGGCCTGCCGGAGCAGGCGGTCGACGTCATATCTGGTCTTGGGACGGCATATACCTCTGAACAGGGGGCTTATGGGGCGACGGGCCGACATCTTTCGGTGGGGTATGTCGCCGTCGACCCCAGTGTCATCCCGTATGGGACCAAGCTCTACATTAAAACGCAGGATGGTTCCTGGGATTACGGCTATGCGATCGCCGCCGATACCGGCAGCGCGATGCTGAGCGGCCGGATCCTGGTTGACCAGTACATGAATTCCGCGGACACCTGTATGGAATACGGGGTTCGCAAGGTGGACGTCTATGTCCTGGAAGATCTGGACGCCCACAGTGAAATTGATTGACATCTCCCCTATAAATATTTCCCGGAGAAAGAGGGCGTCCGAAAGGATGCCCTCTTTCTCCGTCTTCGGGAACCTCTTCAGGAGCCGCCGGTGTTCCGAAAAAGCTGCGTCCCGCTGCCGGCTGAACGCCGGGGGGGAATGCTCCGGGCTGATGCAGGCGTCCTCTATTATAT
This sequence comes from uncultured Clostridia bacterium, assembly GCA_944388825.1. GTDB lineage: Bacteria > Bacillota > Clostridia > Oscillospirales > Ruminococcaceae > Faecivivens. The sequence continues at coordinate 6,625 of CALXKG010000012.1, forward strand.
AGGAAAGGACCTGCCAACTTCCGCCAGACGGGATAATTTACAGCAAATTCACACCTTTTCCGCCCCGGATATGGTACAATTTATCCAGCGGTTAGCGGCGGTTTTCCGTCTTTTTGGCCGCCGAAACATTTTTCGCCCGGATTCGCGATTTTGCCTTGCTTTTTTGTCGGATATGCTGTATAATTAGAACAGATTCTTATACGATTTGTCAGGCGGCGGCCCTGCCGCCCGCTCGCGGCTCAGGCAAACTAAAAAAAGGTAAAGGGGTAGAAACTATGTCTAATCGTCTCTTCCAGGGTGTTGTCCATCAGATGCGGGATGCGATTGATCGCATAATTGGCGTGATTGATGAAAATGCGTCCATCATCGCCTGCAGCGAGCTCTCGAAAATCGGTACGACCGGGGACTACTATTCGGTCGATTTCGGCGAGTCGCACGACACGTTTGTCCGCGATGGCTACACCTACAAGCCCTTCGGCCCCCATATCAAGGCGGACTACGCGGTTTTTGTGGAGGGGACCGACGAGATGGCGGCCCGCTATGCGTCGATCCTGGCGATCTCCCTCTCCAGCATCAAGCAGTACTATGACGAAAAGTACGACCGCAACAACTTCATCAAAAACGTCGTCCTGGACAATATCCTGCCGGGCGACATCTTTACCAAGGCGAAAGAGCTGCACTTTAACGTCGACGTCACCCGGGTGGCGCTGCTGGTCCGTGTTGTCTCGACCAACGACGTCTCCGCCTACGACGTGATCCAGAACCTCTTCCCGGACAAACAGAAAGACTTTGTCTTCAACATCAGCGAAAGCGATATCGTCCTGGTCAAGGAGATTAAGGCCGGCATCGACTCGAAGGACCTGGAAAAGCTGGCCCGTTCGATCGTCGATACCCTCAGCTCCGAGTTCTACACCAAGGCGGTCGTCGGCATCGGCACCAGTGTCCTCGGCATCAAGGATCTCGCCCGGTCGTTTAAGGAAGCCCAGGTGGCGCTGGAAGTCGGCAAGGTCTTTGATACCGAGCAGTCGATCGTCAGCTACGACAACCTTGGCATCGCCCGGCTGATCTACCAGCTGCCGACCACCCTCTGCGAGACCTTCCTCCGGGAGGTCTTCAAGACCGGCTCGATTGATTCCCTCGACCACGAGACCCTTTTCACGATCCATAAATTCTTTGAAAACAACCTCAATGTGTCGGAAACTTCCAGAAAACTGTTTGTCCACCGCAATACTCTGGTTTACCGGCTGGAAAAGATCAAAAAGCTGACCGGCCTCGACCTGCGGGAATTTGACCATGCGATCATCTTCAAGATCGCGCTGATGGTCAAACAGTACCTGAATTCCAGCCCGACCAAGTTCTGATCCGGACGATTTCCGCAGGGGCCGCGCTCCTGCGGAAATCGATTTTGCTTGTAATGGGGAATACTTAAATGTGTTGTTTAGTCAATAGACAATACATAAAAAGGAGCCGCCGGGCGGCGCAGCGGGAAATGCGCCGGGAAAAGAATTGCCCGTCCCCGGGCGGCGGGGGAATGCTGCGGGTAAGAAAGGAAGTATTGCATGATCGACCTCATCGACGTCTCGTTCCAGTATGGAAACGGGACCGAAGCCCTGCACAATGTCAACCTGCGGGTCAACCAGGGGGAATTTGCCTTTGTCGTCGGTTCGTCCGGCGCGGGGAAGAGCTCCCTGCTCAAGCTGCTGCTGCGGGAAACGGTGGCGACTTCCGGGCAGGTCATTGTCAACGGCTTTAACTTAAACAAGCTGAAAAACAGGCAGATCCCGAAATTCCGCCGGAGCCTCGGCGTTGTTTTCCAGGACTTCCGCCTGATACCCGATATGACGGTATATGAAAATGTCGCCTTCGCGATGCGGGTGACCGACCAGTCCAACAAGGCGATCCGCAAAAATGTCCCGGAGGTCCTTGAAATGATGAACCTCTCGGATAAAGCCAAACAGCATCCTTACGAGCTGTCCGGCGGCGAACAGCAGCGGGTTTCCCTTGCCCGTGCGCTGATCAACCATCCGCCCCTCATCATCGCCGACGAGCCGACCGGCAACATCGACCCTGAGTTTTCCTATGAGATCGTCGAGATGCTCGAACAGATCAACAAGCAGGCGGGGACGACGATCCTGATGGTCACGCACGAGCATGAGATGGTAAAATTCTTCGGCGGCCGGACGATCAACATCGAGGAAGGCCGCGTCGTATTTGACGATTACATTATTGGAGGGGCCAATGAGAGCGAGTAGTATGCGTTACCTGATGGGCAACGGGTTTAAGAACCTCTGGCACAACCGGCTGATGACCATTGCGTCGGTCGGCACGCTGGTGGCCTGCCTGCTGATCGTCGGGGTTGCAGTGCTTTTTTCATTAAATGTCGACAGCATGGTCGAATATGTAGGGGAACAGAACGAACTGGTGGTCTTTATGGACGTCGGCACGTCCGACGAACAGCTGGCCCAGATGGAGAGCCAGCTGGGCCATGTCGAGGGCCTCGGTGAAATCGATTTCGTGTCCAGCGACGAGGCGATGCAGACGATCGTCGACCGGTACTTAGACGGGGACGCGGGCCTTCTGGAGGGGATGGACGACGACTTTATGCCGGCCTCCTTCCGCTGCCAGATCACCGACCCGGAGAACGCCGCCGCGCTGAAGGCCCAGATCGAAGAGCTGGACAACGTCGACAACGTCCAGGCGCCGACCGAGATCACCGACACGCTGGTCCAGCTGCGGCATATGATCAACATCTTTGGCGGCGCGATCATCGTGGCGCTCACGATCGTCTCGCTGGTCATCATCACCAACACCATCCGCGCATCGGTCTTTACCCGCCGCAAGGAGATCAGTATCATGAAGTATGTCGGCGCGACCAACACCTTCATCCGCATTCCCTTTGTGGTCGAAGGGATCGTGCTGGGGCTTTTGTCCGCCGGGATCGCCTTTCTGCTTGTCTGGGGCGGCTACAACATCTTCCTGGATGTCATCCGGGAGGAAAGCACTTCGCTGATGGCGAACGTCATCAACCAGGTCATGCCTTTCTCCCAGCTGGCTGCGCCGGTGCTGGGCTGTTTCCTGATTGCCGGCATTTCGGTCGGCTGCATCGGCAGCGTTTTCAGTATGCGCGGCTATTTGAAAGTGTAAAGTCAATATCCTTCACACAAGAATCCTGTAACGCAACTGCGACATAATAGGAGGAATCTTTATGAACCATTCCGGAAAAGGGCGCAGGCGGTACCTCTCCGCCGTCATCGCGGCAGCTCTCTGCCTGTCGACCGCGCTGGCCGGCAGCTATGTGGCCCCGGTCCAGCAGGCTGCCGCCCGGTCTTTAAGCGAGATCCAGTCGGATAAAAACGCGATCCAGTCGAAGCTGGACGGCGTAAACGCCAAAATCGACGATTTAGAGGGCCAGATCGACGAGGAGGAGGCCTATCAGGCCGAGCTCACCACCCAGATCGACCTCTACCGCGACCAGATCGCGCTGATGGACGAGCAGATCGACACGCTGGAGGCCCAGATCGAGGACAAAAACGCCGAGATCGACCAGCTGGAAGGCAACATCGGCCAGTTAGAGGACGACATCGCCGAAAAACAGGTGGAGATCGACGACACCTACGAGCTGTTCAAGACCCGGATGGTCGCCCTTTACCAGGCGGGGGAGACCTCGTCGCTGGCGATGCTCCTGTCTTCCGACAGCTTCGGCGACTTTGTCACCAACATCCAGCTGATGCAGGCGGTCTCCAAGTCGGACGAGGAACTGGTCGACACCCTCCGCGCCCAGAAGGAGGAGCAGGAGGTCCAGAAACAGGCGGTCGAGGAATATAAGGTAGAAGTTGAGGACGCCCTGGAACAGATCGAGGCGGACGAGGAGCAGATCATCCTCCAGCGGGAGGAAAAGAAGATCGCCCAGTCCGGCCTGGAGGAAGCTTATTCCAAGAGCAAGACCGCCCAGGAAGACCTGGAAGCTCTCCGCGCCCAGTATGAAAACGACCTGGATGGGATGCTGGCCGAAGAGGCCGCGGTCGAAGCGGAATTACAGGAATTCTATGCGGAACAGGCCCGCCAGCAGGCTGCCGCCCAGCAGTCCAGCAGCGGAAGCTCTTCTTCCTCTTCTTCCCAGCAGCAGATTGTCGACACCGGCGACCTCAGCTTCCGCTGGCCGCTGCCCGGCTACAGCTACATCAGCTCGCCCTTCGGCTCCCGCTGGGGCGGCTGGCACACCGGCATCGACATCTCGGGCGGCGGCGTTTACGGCGCGTCGATCGTCGCGGCGGAAGCCGGCACCGTTATCATGTCCCAGTGGTACTCGACCTACGGCAACTGCGTCATCGTCGACCACGGCGGCGGGTATTCGACCCTCTACGCCCATATGTCCGGCTACGCGGTCAGCGTCGGGGACTATGTCTCCAAAGGGCAGACGATCGGCTATGTCGGCTCGACCGGCAACTCGACCGGCCCCCACCTCCATTTCGAGGTCCGGATCAACGGCACCGCCCAGAACCCGCAGAATTACGTCAGCGCATAACCGCTTTCCCGGCGGCATAATGTTGCGTAGCGCTTACATCTGTATCCATCACACGGCATCCTGCCGGCCGGCGTATCCCTGTGGTGCGCCGGCTTTTTCATAGGTTACGGAAGGAGAGAGGGTATGAAGGAAGGAAACGGTATTTCCCGGCGGATTTTGGCGGCGCTGGCGGCGGCCTTTATGCTGGGGAGCATCTTCACCCTCGGCGGCCAGAAGCTCTGGAGCCTCTGGCGGGGGGCGCCGTCGGTCTCGCCCGAGATGGCGGCTAAAATCGCCGAGCTGGAGGAGCTGATCGACGACCATTACCTGTTCGACGTCGATGCCGGGGACGCGGCAAACGCCGCGGCGTCCGGCCTGGCGGGCGCCCTCGACCAGTACAGCGTCTACCGCACGGCGGAAGAGTACGCCGCTTTCCAGCATCATAACGATGGTGAGATGTGCGGCATCGGCATCACCGTCAGCCAGTATGCGGAAGACGCTCTGACCGTCCTCTACCTCAGCGAAGGCTCCCCGGCCGAAGGGATCCTGGAACCGGGGGACGAGATCGTCGCGGTCGCGGGGGAGAAGGTGTCGGAAGTGGGCTACAGCCAGGCGGTTTCCCTTGTCCGGGGGGCGGCCGGGACCGATGTCCGGCTGACCGTCCGGCGGAAGGACGAAATCTTTGACGCTTCGGTCACCCGGGCGGACATCGTCGACACCGGCATCCATGGCGAGATGTTTGGCCATATCGGCTGCGTCAAGGTCTCCGCCTTTAACAATGCCACGCCGGAGGCTTTTAACGATGAAGTCAACCGCCAGATCGAAGCCGGTGCGGAGGCGCTGGTTTTTGACCTGCGGGGCAACGGCGGCGGCCTGCTGACCAGCGTCACCAGCATGCTCGATTTCCTGCTGCCGGAAGGCGACCTGGTCTCCAAGACCGGTAAGGACGGGACGACCACCGTCATGTACACCTCCGGCGCCAGCTGCGTCGACCTGCCGATGGCGGTGATCGTCAACGGCTCGACCGCGTCGGCGGCGGAGCTGTTCGCCTGCGACCTGCAGGAGTTTGGCGCGGCGGTCGTCGTCGGGACCGGGACCTATGGGAAAGGGGTCATGCAGACCACCTACGAGCTGTCGGACGGCTCTTCGCTGACCCTGACGACCGACTATTACAACCCGTCGAGCGGCCACAATTACAATGGGGAAGGGGTTACGCCGGATATCGAGGTCGAGATGACCGAAGAAGAACTGGAAGGCTTTTACCTGCTTGACCCGGCGCGGGACCCGCAGCTGCGGGCGGCGCTGGAGGCGCTGGGATGGACGGCTTAAAACCGCCCCGGGCGGCTCAAAAAACGGTTGACAAACCGTCCCCGCTGTGCTATACTCCATACATACGGCGATGATAAGAAAGAGTAACTTTCCTGTAAAGCCCAAAGAGAGCGCCCGGTTGGTGGAAGGGCGCGGCGGACGGAAGGCGAATACCTCTTGGAGCCGCGCCCTGAACCGTTTTAGTAGGGGCTGCCGGGCCTGCCCGTTACAGCAGAAGGGAATGGCCGTTCCCTGTGAGGCCGGTACCCGCGAGGGGCCGGTAAACTGAGGTGGTAACACGGAAACCAAAGCGGTTTTTCGTCCTCTGTCCCAAAACCCGGGGCAGAGGGTTTTTTATGCCCCGGAAATTTTCACGCAAAATGAAAGGAGCAAGCTAAAATGACCTGTTACGAAGAACTGAAAGCCCGCGGCCTGATCGCCCAGGTGACCGATGAAAAACTGATCCAGGAGCTGATCGACTCCGGCAAGGCGACCTTCTATATCGGCTTCGACCCGACCGCCGATTCGCTGCACGTCGGCCACTTTATGGCCCTCTGCCTGATGAAGCGGCTTCAGATGGCCGGCAACCGCCCGATCGCGCTGATCGGCGGCGGCACCGGCATGATCGGCGACCCTTCCGGCCGGACGGATATGCGCCAGATGATGACCGAGGAGACGGTCCAGCACAACTGCGACTGCTTCAAAAAGCAGATGGAGCGGTTTATCGAGTTCGGCGAGGGCAAGGCGATGATGGTCAACAACGCCGAATGGCTCAAGGACTTAAACTACATCGAGTTTATCCGGGATATCGGTTCCTGCTTCTCGGTCAATACGATGCTGCGGGCCAAGTGCTATGAGCAGCGGCTGGAGCGGGGCCTTTCCTTCCTGGAGTTCAACTACATGATCATGCAGAGCTACGACTTCCTGGAGCTCTACAAGCGGTACGGCTGCAACCTCCAGTTCGGCGGCGACGACCAGTGGAGCAATATGCTGGGCGGCACCGAGCTGATCCGCAAGAAGCTGGGCAAGGACGCCAGCGCGATGACCATCACCCTGCTCCTCAACTCCGAGGGCAAGAAGATGGGCAAGACCCAGTCGGGCGCCGTCTGGCTGGATCCCAATAAGACCTCCCCCTACGAATTTTTCCAGTACTGGCGCAACGTCGGCGACCAGGACGTCATCAAATGCATGAAGCTGCTCACCTTTATCCCGCTCCCGGAGATCGAGGAGATGGAGCGCACCCTTTCGGGCGAGCAGTTAAACCCCGCCAAGGAGCGCCTCGCCTACGAGCTGACCCGGATGGTCCACGGCAAAGAGGAAGCCGACAAGGCCCTTGCCGCCGCCCGCGCCGTCTTCTCGTCGGCAAATGATACCGAGAATATGCCCGCTTCCGAGATCCCGGCCTCCGAGGTCGAAGGGGAAGTGGGGCTCCTGACCCTCCTGGTCAAAGCGGGCCTTGCCCCCTCCAACGGCGAGGCGAGACGGCTGGTCCAGCAGGGCGGCATATCGGTCGACGGCGAAAAGGTGACCGACCCGACGATGAAGCTCACCGTCCGCGACGGGATGGTGCTGCGCAAGGGTAAGAAGGTTTTCCGCAAGGTCGTCCTGATCTGACCGTCAAAAAAGACCGAAATAGGCGGGATTGGGGGAATATCGCTGGTGAGAATGCCGGTTTGGGCGAAGATTCCGCCAAAAAAGGAAAAAACACTTGCAAATTCCCTGTCCTTGTGCTATTATGTACTAGATATTGTTCCGCTGTTTTGAGCAGCGGGTGATATATGTTCACCATATTATCCGGACAGTCCTCTGCACGCCTATTTTTTGATGCACGAATGTCTGAAACTCAGGAGGAAATGAAATGGATGCACTGAAACTGATCGCGCAGTCCAGCATGAAAGCGGATATGCCCAAAATCGAAGTCGGCGATTACGTCCGCGTAAACGTCAAGATCCGTGAAGGCGACAAGGAAAGAATCCAGGCCTTCGAAGGCACCGTCATCGCGATGAAGCATGGCGGCATCTCCGAGACCTTTACCGTCAGACGGGTCGCCCACGGCGTCGGCATCGAGCGGGTCTTCCCGATCCACTCGCCCAGAGTCGACTCGGTCAACGTCCTGCGTCATGGCGTCGTCCGCCGTGCGAAGCTGTACTACCTGCGTAACCGCGTTGGCAAGGCTGCCAGAGTCAAAGAGAAAATCGTATAATTTCTTAAGCGAGGAAGAAGGGGGCGGCAGCGTCTCCTTCTTTTGCTTTTTCTTTGCCTGTTCCAGGCAACTTGGTCACCGCCGCCGGCGGGTTTGTAATTGATAGCAGGAAAGGAAGGTCTGCTTTATATGGCATCGGAGCAGAAAAGAACCACCAGCGATGAGGAAGTCGACAAAATACTGGCTGAATTGGGGATAGGCGGATCGTCCGCCCCCCGCAAAGCGCCCGCCCCACAGAAGCCCGCTGCCGCCGCTCCCCAGAGACAGGCGTCCGCCCGGGCTGAACAGCCGGCAGCAGGCGCTTCCCGAACCCCTGCCAGCCGTCCGGTTGCGGCGGAAGAGGGAAGCGGGGATGATTTCCGGATCGATGTATCCGCTTTTGACGATATCAAGCGGGACGAAGCGGCAAAGCCGGCTCCCCGCCGTGCGCCGAAAGAGAACCCGCCCCGCCAGCAGCCGCAGCGCCGTTCCCGCCCGCAGGGGGCCAGGCCCTCTCAGAATGCCCGGGACGCCGCCCGCCGGCAACCTGCCGCCCGGCGGGCCCAGACGGGCAGTTATGAGCTGAACGTCGCCCACCGCCCTTCCCATTTAAAGGACGAGCTGGAAAAAATGGCGGTCTCCTCATCCCAGACCGCCCAGCTGACCCAGCAGCTGCGGGCCGGGCGGCGGCTGGAAGAGATCACCGCGCCGCTTAACGCCCAGCGCCCCGCCTACCAGCCCTCCGAGCGGGTCAGAAAGGCGGCCGCCTTTGCGGCGGCGGGGGCGGCGGAAGCCCCCCGGAAAAGGAGCGTCGGCCGGATGATCGGCGGCTGGGCCGCCGCCATTGCGGTGGTCGCGGTGATTTGTTTTGTGATCTTCAATTTTGTGATCCAGGTGGTCGGTATCGAGGGCAGCTCGATGGCGCCGGCTCTGGAACAGGGGGACAAGATCGTGGTCTCCGGCCTCTTCTACAGCCCCGAACAGGGGGATATCGTCATCTTGTCGGATGACAATATCCTCGGCAAGCAGCTGGTCAAGCGGGTTATTGCGACCGGCGGCCAGACGGTCGAGGTGACGGAAGAAGGGGACGTCCTGGTGGACGGCGCGGTGATCAACGAGCCTTATCTTGCCGAACCGACCCAGTCCCCCGGCGACCAGGTCTATCCGGTCACCGTCCCGGAAGGGCAGCTGTTTGTCATGGGCGACAACCGCGCCCAGTCGCTGGACAGCCGGGACACGGTCATCGGGCTGATTGATGAAAGCGACGTGGAAGGGCGGGTGCTCTTCCGCTTCTACCCCTTTGGCTCGTTCGGCGGGGTAGCATAAACCGGGTTATCCCGGAAGAAAGGACGGATTCAATGGACGAGAAAGAGTTGGAGACGGCCGCTCTGCCGGAAGCGGGTTCGGAGGACGGAGCCGCTTCCGAAGGGAAGGCGGCTGCCAAGCCCCGCCGCGACCCGAAAAAGGAAGCGGTCGAGTGGGTAAAGGCGTTTTTTTTCGCCGGCATTATCGTTGCGCTGGTTTTCGGCTTTGTGATCCGCCCGGTGGAAGTGCTGGGCCATTCGATGGAGCCGACGCTGCAAAACGGCGACCGGCTGATCGAATGGATGCTTTTCTATACCCCGCAGCAGGGGGATACGGTCATCCTGTCGGAAAAGACCGGGCTGGATGAAGCGCTGGTCAAGCGCGTCATCGCGGTCGAAGGCCAGACGGTCGACATCAACGCCGAGGGGGAAGTCCTGGTGGACGGCAGCCTTCTCGACGAACCGTATATCTTTGAAACGATCGACGAAAACCACCGGGGGGACTGGGATTACCCGGTCACTGTCCCGGAGGGGCATATCTTTGTTATGGGCGACAACCGCAACCATTCGACCGACAGCCGCTTTTCGGAAGTGGGTTTCGTCGACGTCGACGAGGTGGTTGGCCGGGTGGTGCTGCGGATTGCGCCGGTTTCGTCCTTTGGGCTGATTGAATAAAAGGGGGGAGCGGTTTGGAACAGGTCCCATCGATCCAGTGGTTTCCCGGCCATATGGCCAAGACCAGGCGGCTGATGAAGGATAACCTGAAATACGTCGACATTGTCGTCGAGCTGCGGGACGCGAAGATCCCCTTAAGTTCCGGCAATCCCGAGCTGCCCGCCCTCATCGGCGGGAAAAAGCGGGTGGTCCTGCTCAATAAGTGCGATACCGCCGACCCCGAGATGACGAAGCAGTGGCTTGCCTGGTTCAAAGGCGAGGGGATCCCCGCCCTTGCGGTCGATTCCCGTTCGGGGAAAGGTCTGAACGGGTTCCTGCCTCTGGTGCGGGAAGTGCTCTCCGAGCTGCTGGCCCGCCGGGCGGAGAAGGGGGTATCCGGACGCCCGATCCGGATGATGGTCGTCGGGATCCCAAACGTCGGCAAATCCTCCTTTATCAACCGGATGGCCGGCAGCCGCCGGGCAAAGGTGGAGGACCGCCCCGGCGTCACCCGCGACAAACAGTGGGTCAGCGTCGGCGGCGGGGTAGAGCTTCTGGATATGCCGGGGGTGCTCTGGCCGAAGTTTGACGACCCGGCAGTCGGCGAACGGCTGGCGGTGACCGGCGCGGTCAAGGACCAGGTGCTGGATATCGAGCTGCTGGCGATGCGGCTGTTGGACTGGCTGCGGGCGGAATACCCGGAGCTGCTTTCCCGTTACAAGATCACCCCCGCCGATGCGGAGGGGCTTTCCCCCTATGAATTGCTCGAACTGGTCGGGCGCAGGCGGGGGATGCTTGTCTCGGGCGGGGAAGTGAACACCGAGCGGGCGGCGGTCACCGTGCTGGACGAGTACCGGGGCGGCAAGCTGGGGTGTTTGACCCTTGAGGCCCCGCCGGAGGGAAGCCTATGACCCTTTACGAATACGACGCCTCGATTGGGGTGGAGGCGCTGTGCGGCGTCGACGAAGCCGGACGCGGCCCGCTGGCAGGGGACGTCTATGCGGCGGCGGTCATCTTAGACCCGCTAAACCCGGTTGAAGGCTTAAACGACAGCAAAAAACTTTCGGAAAAAAAGCGGGAGGCCCTTTTTGCCGAGATCCGGGAGAAAGCGGCGGCCTGGGCGGTCGGGGTTGCGACGGTCCGGGAGATCGAGACATATAATATTTTACAGGCCACCTTCCTGGCGATGCGCCGGGCGGTGGCAGGGCTGTCTCTCCAGCCGCGTCTGGCGCTGGTAGACGGCAACCGCAATCCCGGCCTTCCGGTCCCGACCAGGCTGCTGGTCAAGGGGGACGGGACGTCGGCGGCGGTCGCGGCCGCGTCGATTGTCGCAAAAGTCTCCCGGGATCACTATATGGCGGAATTGGACGCCCGCTATCCGGAGTACCAGTTTAACCGGCATAAGGGCTACGGCACCAAGCTCCATTATGAGATGCTGGACCTGTACGGCGAGTCGCCGGTTCACCGCCATTCTTTTTTAAAGAGCTACTACGCCAAAAAAGGGAAGGGCGCGCCCGCCGGAACGGGGGCAAAAGGTGAACAGCTGGCGGCGGATTACCTGACGGCCCGGGGCTGTTCGATCCTTGCGCGCAACTGGCGCTGCCCCTATGGAGAGCTGGATCTGATCGCCCGGCAGAGGGAAACCCTGATTTTCGCCGAGGTCAAGACCCGCGGTCCCGGTATGCTGGCGTCGCCGGCCGAATCGGTCACCGCCTCCAAGCGGCGGCGGCTGCTGGATGCCGCCGCCCTCTACCTGTCGCAGAACCCGCTGCCGCTGCAGCCGCGTTTTGACATTCTGGAAGTCTATCTGGACGGGGCAGGGAACTGCCTGAAGATCGTCTGGCTGGACAATGCCTTTGAAACCGATTGACATCATTCTCTCAGAAAGGAAGCCTCAGTATGCGCCATTTTGATTTACACGCGGATACGCTCAGCAAATGCCTGAAGGAACGCAAAAGCCTTGTGCACAACGACCTGGCGATTTCGGTCGAGCGGGGTCTGGTTTTCGACCAGTGGGTGCAGGCGTTCGCGGTCTTTGTGCCGGATGAACTGCGCGGCAGCAAAGGCTATCACCGCTTCCTTTCGGAGGCGGAGGTCCTGACCCGCGCCTATGAAGAGAGCGGCAAGATCGTCCCGTACGACCCGGAACACGTCAAGTCCGGCGTCTGCAATGCGATGCTGACGGTCGAAGGGGGCGCGGCCCTCGGCGGCAAGCTGGAGCGGATCGACACCCTTTATGAGATGGGGGTGCGGATGATGTCGCTCTGCTGGAACGGCGAGACCGACCTTGCCGGCGGCACCGCGACCGAGGCGGGGCTTTCCGCCCTCGGCAAAGAGGCGGTCAAAGAGCTGGAGGCCCATAAGATCATCATCGACGTCTCCCACATGAACAACTACAGCTTCTGGGATCTCTGCGAGGTGGCGGAGCGGCCGTTCATCGCATCCCATTCCAACTGTTTTGAGCTCTGCCCCCACCGCCGCAACCTGGATGACCTGCAATTAAAAGAGATCATCCGCCGCGGGGGGCTGATCGGCATCAACTTCTACCCGGTCTTTGTCAACGGGGAGAGCGACGCCAGCTTCCAGGAGATCCGCCGCCACATCCGCCATGTCGTCGCTCTGGGCGGCGAGGACTGCATCGCGGTCGGCAGCGACTTCGACGGGGCGGCGATGCCGGTGAAGCTGCCGTCGGTCGACCGGATCCCCGACTGGCATCAGAACCTGCTCAAGCATTTCGATCCCGAATTTGTCGATAAGATCACCTTCTTAAACGCCCAGCGGTTTATGCAGCGGAATCTTTGAT